>NZ_DAOLQM010000016.1:0-18263 GCF_035418125.1 Atribacter sp.
GTCGTTCTTTCCGTGGGTATAATGAAGATGAAGTAAACGAATTTATTGAGGAAATCGCTGAAGCAGTTGAAGCAGCGCAAAAAGAAAAGGAAAAATTACAGCAGGAATATGAAAAATTATTACAGGAGAATGAAGAATATAGGCGGAAAGTGAACGAACTGTCCCAATATGCAAAACACTTAGAGGGAACTTTAGAAGAATGGAAAAAACAATTAGAAATCGAGAAGGAACTGACTCGTCGAGAATCACAAATGCATTTAAAGGAAGCTCAGATACGTGGGAATCGAATTGTTGATGAAGCTTTGAAAAAAAAGAAAGAAATCGAGGTCAGTTACTCGGAGCTCAAAGAAAAATATCGGTTGTTTCAGATTCGTTTTAAATCTCTTCTTCAGACTTTTATTGACAGCATTGACTGGAAAGAGCAACCAACCGATATGAACGCCCCTGAACCGGAAAAAATCGATCAAAACCCGATTCATTCTCCCGAAGATGCCACCTCATTTTCTTTTCGGGATTTGGAAGATGAACAAAAGTGATGCAATTTAAAGGAAGAAATTGTCCCGGGAGTTGTTTCGTTATTTTTCTAATCAGTTGTTTCGGTTTTTTATTGTTAGATCGGTTAACCAAATGGTGGGCGCTGAATAATTTAACCGACCGAACCATCCAAATCATTCCTGGTTTTTTTGATCTCACTCTGCGAAGGAATGTTGGAAGCGCTTTTGGAATTCGCCTTTTAAATCCACCTGCCCATTTAATTATTACCATAGCGATAAGCATTGCTTTTCTTTATTTCATGCTCCGATTTCTTGGCAACTGGAAATGGTGGTTTTTTTTAGGAGCTGGTTTGTTTTTGTCCGGAGCTTGGGGAAATCTCATCGATCGTTTACGTTGGGGATATGTACTCGACTTTTTTGAGCCATCATTCTGGGCGACTTTCAATATCGCCGACTTAGCAATTATTGCTGGTTTAGTTTTGGTTTTTATTCAAATCTGGATTCAGGGTTCAGCAATTGAAGAAACAAAAAATCAAGGTGTATGATAATGAGTTTTGCCGGATTGATGTCTGGCTGCATAGAAATTTCCCAGATTTTTCCCGATCGGCATTTTCAAAGCTTATAAAACAAGGTTTGATAAAAAAGAACCAGGAAGTTATATATAAACCGAGTAGTGAAGTCCGCCCTGGCGATATTCTTGAAATCACCTGGCCAGTCGATGCACGACACACCTTAGAGCCTCAAAATCTACCCTTAGATATCATTTATCAAGATGATCATATTGTGGTGATAAATAAAAGAGCCGGAATAATCGTTCATCCAGTTCGTCCTTTCCAAAAAGATACCCTGATCAATAGTTTGCTTTTTCATGGGATTGAACTGTCTCGTTATGGAGCTCCGCTTCGTCCGGGAATTGTTCATCGCTTGGACCGGGATACCTCGGGTGTTTTGGTGATTGCCAAGACCGATCGTGCCTATCTCGAACTGATCCAAATGTTTAAAAACCGAACGGTCGAGAAATTTTACTTAGCTTTAATAGAAGGACAGTGGAAGGGGATTAAGCAGGTTGATTTAGCCATTCGGAGAAATCCACGGGTGCCCTGTTTGATGAAGATTTCGTCAAGTGGTGGAAAACCAGCACTGACTGAGATAGAGCCTCTGTGGATTGGTGATTCATATTCTCTTTTGTTGGTCAAACCTCGGACCGGACGAACTCATCAGATTCGAGTCCATTTAAGTTCTCAAGGGTATCCGATTGTAGGGGATAAGTCCTATGGAAGTAATCGTTCCGGTGAGATAATGAAACGTCAAGCTTTACATGCTTTTCTCATAGCCTTTTCCCATCCAGTTACCAAGACAAAAATGTTTTTTGCCGCTGCCTTACCCAGTGATTTTCAAGAAGCCATAAATAAAATTTCAAATTCTATGAAGATTATCGGGAATAGCAGGAATTACGGTTAAATTTTTTTCGTTGCGGAAGATCATTTTCCCTAAACCGGCATGAGGAAGTGTTTTTACGTTTTTAATAGGTGTATACATAACAATTACCGAAGTTTCATTCCGAAGAGAAGAGTAATACCCAGCAATTTGAGCGGCCAGGAAAAGGTCTTCAGTAAGCCTCTCGGGCTGGTTGGATATTCTCAGTAAAACATGCGAACCAGGAAAATCTCTTACGTGAAGCCAATAATCGTCTCGGGATGAAAAACGGGTAACTAATAAATGATTGGCTTTTTCATTTTTTCCAACCAAAATTAAATTTTTCGATGGAGTAAGGAATTTTATAATACCCGGTTCAAAAAATCCTGATTGGGTTGAATTATTGTCATCTTGCTCTTGGTGGAGCGGGGCTTGGTCAAGGTTTATGAGTTCCTTTTCAAGGATTTTTTTACGGAATTCCAGCTCTTCTTTTTTCTTTTTTAGTATTTGATTGCGAGTTTTTGATTTTCGATATTTTCGAAAATAGAGCTGCATGTTTTGATTAATGGAAAGAAGAGGGTCAATCTCGATAAAAACTTCTCCTGAATTTCCAGTGAGAAGGTTGGCTACCAAAAATCCTTTGGGTTGTTTTTTAATAATATTTAATTGCGGATAAAGTTTCAAAAGGTTTCCCCGGGTTAATAGCTCAACCAGCTGATCCTCGCTAACCAGAGATTGACCAACTTTCAATAATTCTTCTTTAATGAACAAAAGTTCTTTTTCGATAAAACTTTTCTTTTTGTTTTTTTGACTGAGAAAAGCCTGTAAACTCCAGTAGGTTTGAGCGAAGTATTTTACTGCTTCATTGAGGTTGGGGAAATCATGGTGAGGAAGCTGAGCATAATGCTGTGTTGACAACCAAAATATTCCTAAGGGAAAATTATCCTGCGGAGAGATATAGACGGAAAAAACCAAATTTTGATTAAAAAGTGGTCGAAAGATATTTTGAAGACAGGTGCTTAAGAGCAATTGAAGATTACCAGCATTGAATCTGCTGTTGACTAAACACTCAGCTATTATCGTTGCCAAGAAAGGTCCAGCACCATCAATATTTTTTAAAAGCCATTTTGGTAAATCATCATCTTGCTTTGGAATTGGAAATTCGGCTTTTTCCTGAACCAAGAGGAGTGGATCTATGGCATTTATTTTAAGCGGAGGAAGCTGATACGGTTTTCCAACGACAATGGTGCGGAAACGGTTCTGTTGAGGACCAACTATTTTTTGACAACCGAGTATATAAGAAGGGTTGTCGGCGGTCGTTAAAATACAATTAGCGTTTCGTCCGGTTAGCTCACAATAAAGATAAAAGAGGTTTTTTTCTTCCCAAATTTTTTGGTTCTGAAAGGTTAAACGGATTACCCGGTCCCATCCCATTTGTTCGAATCCGATTATTTTAGCTCCAACCAAATATTTATTGAGAATCTGCACCCAGGCTGATTCTTTGATTTTTTTCATAATCGGTTTTTGCTGAGAATGGTAAAAGAAACAAATTTCGGGATGAGTGGATAGGACTAAAAAACCCGGTTGGTTTCGAGAGCGAATCTCTAAACAAGTTTCTCGGTTTTCAGTAAGGGTAATTTTTTGTACCCGAGCTCCTTCCACAAGGGGGGAAACGGTTTCAATTTGAAAGCGTAAAGGAATTCCTTCCAGTATTCTCATCGATTCGGAGTCCTGATTTTGTTGACACGATCAATAATATTAAATAATATTATTCCAGTTGTATAATTGCAAGCTTTGTTTTCATTCCCAGTGAATACGGCTCAAATTAAAGATTGAAATATTATGTTCAGTCATCAGTATTAAAAAGTAAAGGAGACCATGGGTAAAATAATTTTCTTCTTTGGAAAGATGTCACATTGCTGCGGAGAGAGTGTTTAAAAATCGTTTTATCCAATAATTAAATCACGTTCCCATAAGGTGATAATAGCGGGGAACTTGGTGATATATCTAAAAAGATTTAAGAAAGGTGAAAAAATGAAAAGTATGACAGGATTTGGGCATGCTGAAGGTGAGGGTACGATTGGATTTTATCGAATATCCATCAAAAGCTTTAACCATCGCTTTTCAGATATTAATTTACGGCTTCCCCGTGAATTATGTGTTTGGGAAGAAAATTTAATATCTTATCTTAAAGAACGGGTATCTCGAGGAAAGGTTGAGTTAAAGCTTAACTTTGAGCCCAGTGAAGAAGCATTTTCGGTTGAAGCCAATACGCTTTTAGCTAAAGCCTATTTAAAAGCTCTTCATAAATTGAGCAGCGAATTGAACATTCCTTATGAAGCCGACCTGCGGGATTTAATGCAAGTTCCGGAAATTATCAAACTTAAAGAAGACGATCACCGCTGGCTTGATGAATATCAGCGGTTTTTCCCAATATTTAAAGAAGCAGTGGAAGCTTTTCTACAGTATCGGTTACGAGAAGGAGAAAAGTTGCAGCATGACCTTATACAGCAAATGGAAAAATTTCGAGAATTGATATCAATGGTTGAAGAGAAATCAAAGAATATCCCGGAGTACTATCGGGAAAAGCTTAATCAGAGATTAAAAGAAATCATTTCCTCAGTTCCGGTAAACGAAAACTTATTAGCACAGGAAATAGTATTCTATGTTGATCGAAGTGATATTCACGAAGAAATTATCCGTTTGAAAGCTCATATTTGTCGGTTTGATGATATTCTTTCCCGTCAAGATTCAATAGGACGTGAACTTGAATTTGTATTGCAAGAAATGAATCGTGAAGTGAATACAATTGGTTCTAAGACTTCAAATGTTGAAATATCTTCTTTAATTATTGATTTAAAAACGGTATTAGAAAAAATGAGAGAGCAAATTCAGAATGTGGAGTAAAAGATAGTTATGCCCGGCCTTCTTTTTGTTCTTTCTGGACCATCTGGTGCTGGAAAAAGTACCGTAAGAAAGGCGGTAATGGAACAGTGTGAAGGTTTAAAATATTCTATTTCTTACACGACCCGCTTAAGACGAGAAGGAGAACGAGAGGCAATTGATTACTATTTTGTCGATGATGAAACCTTTCAGCACATGAAAGAGAACCATCTGTTTATTGAATGGGCCAAGGTTCATGGTAACTTTTATGGAACACCTCGTTTAAAAATGGAGGAGTGGTTGCAGAGAGGATTTGATGTCATATTAGAAATTGACGTACAGGGAGCTCTCCAAGTAAAAAGAAATTACCCTCAGGGAATTTTTGTTTTTATTGCTCCACCATCCTTAGAAACTCTTGGAGAACGCCTTCGTAATCGTAAAACTGATCGAGAAGATGTTATTTATCTGAGGATGATGAATGCTTTGATTGAAATGAAATCGATTCAGGATTATGATTATTTGATAATTAATAATGTTCTTAAAGAAACCGTTCATAAATTCCATTCAGTTATTATTGCCGAGCGTTGTCGTATTCGTTATGGAGATGATGAGACACAAGAACTTTTATCAGAATGACATTTTTTCTTACTTATGTTTATCATGACCTGGAGCAACGCCCTTACATTTTTATATTATTTGTAGAAGCTTGATTTATCAAGCCCGTTTTTTTTCAGGATAAAATAGATAGATTGGAGTGAAATTATGCTGTCCATTGATGAATTGATCAAGAAAACTGGGAACCGTTATTATTTAACCACCCTGGTGGCTAAGCGTTCCAAACAACTTAATCAAGGTGCCAAACCTTTGATTGAAAATCAACAACCAGCCAAACCACTTTTTATTGCTTTAAAAGAGGTTGCTGAGGATAAAATTAAGTGGTCTAAGGAAACGGCATGAATATTTATTATCCACCGTTGTTTTGGAAGAATAAAAAAATTCTTTTTGGAATTACTGGTGGAATTTCTGCCTATAAAGTAGCTGGTTTTATCAGCCATCTGGTTCAAGCAGGATCGGATATCCAAGTCATTATGACTGAGGCAGCCAAGAAATTTGTAGGAGAAAATACCTTCAACGCATTAACCCGTAGGCCGGTTTATTCCAGTCTATTTGAATCCGGCGAAAAAATTCTCCATATTCATTTAATGAGAGAATATGATTATTTGGTAGTTGCACCAGCAACTGCGAATATCATCGGCAAAATGGCCGGGGGAATTGGTGATGACCTGTTAAGCAGCTGTTTTTTGGTTGATCCGAAGAAAATCATTTTAGTTCCGGCTATGAATGTTGACATGTGGGGTAACCCAATCGTGCAAGAAAATTTAAAAAAACTCATTGCGATCGGGGTACGGGTCATGAATCCCTCTTCCGGATCTTTAGCTTGCGGTGAAACCGGGGCGGGGCGTCTTCCCGATCAAGAGGAGTTTATAGAAAACCTTTACTACTTCCTTAGTTCTTATCGATCTCTACAAGGGAAAAGAGCATTGATTACTGCCGGACCAACTCGGGAATATATTGATCCCATCCGTTATCTAACCAATTCTTCCAGTGGCCTGATGGGCTGTTCGCTGGCGGCTGCTGCTCGAGCCCATGGAGCCGAGGTAACTTTGATTGGTGGTCCAATGTCGGTGAGAATTCCATCCGGAGTTGATTACCTTCCAATCGTTTCAACCCAGGACTTAGAAACTGCGACTCTCAAACAATTTGATAAAATGGATATTTGTATCATGACCGCTGCGGTTGCTGATTATCGACCTTCAATTACCTCTCCAATAAAGATAAAAAAGCAGGGTAAAAGTGAAATTGCTCTAAGTTTAACTCAAAATCCTGATATTCTTTCCGAACTAGGCCAAAAGAAAGCAGCTCAATTATTAGTCGGATTCTGTGCTGAAGATGGAGATATTGTCTCGGAAGCTCGTCGAAAATTACAGCAAAAGAATTGTGATGTGATGATTGCCAATCGTATTTTACCAGGAGAAAGCGGTTTCGAAGTGAATAAAAATAAAGCTTGGCTTCTCAATAAGAATGGTGCATTGATTGATATTCCTTTAATGGATAAAATGGAATTGGCTGAAACGATTGTGAACTACCTGGTTTCTCTTTATTTTACATGAAAATGAATTCGGTATCGGTTGCTCTTCCGCTTCCAGTCTACAAAGTGTTTAGCTATCGTATTCCTCAAGAGATGAGCGATAAAATTCAGATTGGAACCATTGTTGAAGTTGAATTTCATGGATCACGCCGTTTTGGATGCGTTTGGTCGTTTGATTCAGTTCAAAATGATAAAGAATACGAATTAAAAAGCCTGCTTTCCTGTCTTCCGCTTGAACCCTTAGCGGACTGGCAGATGGAATTTGCCAAAAGAATTTCAAATCAAACCTTTTCCAGTCTTGGAGAGGCACTGGCTCTCTTTGTTCCCAAGTATCAATTGTCGTGGGAGAAATGGACCAGTCAGCGAATATTTTTAATAAATGAAGATGACGAATATTTTCTTGATTTGAAAAAGCATGGTGTTGATCCCATTTCCCAAGGAGTGAATTTATTTATTTTTAAAGATTTATTGGGACTCACTACTCAAAAAATCAATCAATTGATAAAAAAGAATCGGATCAAGGTTGTTGAAGAAGACTATAAGAAAAATCAATATAGCCTTCCCCCGCAAAAATGGAATAAAAAATGGTGGCAAAGGGGAACTATAGCCGAGAGTTTGAATCTCTTGGGAGATCTAATCAAAGATAGCTTCGATCGAGGCTTAAAGATCTTCATTTTATTTCCCGGTCCAAAAATTTTAGATTATTTTATGGAAAATTTAAAAACTAATTATCCCTTGGCTCGTTTTCTTTCTTTCGATGGAAGATTAACAGCCCGAAAAAGAATGCTTGCCTATCAAATGGTAAGAGAAGGCTATTTTGACGTTTTGTTGGGCACTCGTTTGGCTCAATTTTTACCAATTCATCAAATTGGTGTTCAGGTCTTGTTTGATCCCGACGACTTTGGTCATTACTCTGATCAGCAACCGCATTATCATTCTTTTCATTCGTTAATTGAGAAAGTTAGTATTACTGGTGGGGATCTGCATATTATTGGAACCATACCCGATCTAACCCTTTATTTTGGATTGCAGGAAGGATATTTTGAAACCCAAAAAGGACAAGTAAAACAATTTACCAAAGAACAGAAGCTGGAGCTAGTAACCTATGAACAGAAAAAGACTATTCTCCCACAATTGGTACAAAAAGCCATTGCTCAAAATATAACCAACCGGCAAAATAGCATTATCTGGGTTCAAAAAACAGGATATTCGGTTGCTTTGGGTTGTTCCGATTGTGGTTTTTATTATTCCTGTTCCGATTGTGATGTAGCCTTGAGATTTTACCGGAAAGAGAGGATTCTTCGCTGCCCTCGGTGTGGGAAAAAAGTTATCCCCGAAAGCTTTTGTCCGGAATGTCATGGGCCCTGGATGAAAACTTGGGGTGATGGTATTGAGAAAGTTTATCAATTTTTAAAAAGGATCTTCTCAGGAGTACCCATAGTAAAAATCGCTTCTGATCAAGAAAGAAGCGAGCTGGATGTAAAGGGCGAGGAACCGTTGATTATTGTTGGAACCTCAGCAGCTTTACATGAAGAACTTTTAGCTCACTCGACTCTTTTTATCATTCATTCCTTTGAAGATTGGTTATTTTTGCCTGAATTTCAAGTACGGGAAAAATTTTATCAAAATATCCAGCGAGCTCTCTATTTTTTGGGAGCAGCAAAACCACCGAAGAACAGAGTTCTTATCGAAACTTCTAAACAATATCAAAAATATATTGACCCATTTTTCCTTCCGCCTGCAGAATTTTATAAACAAGAATTGGAAAAAAGAAAAAAATATGGATATCCTCCCAGCCAGGGGCTTCTTCAGGTGATAGCTCGTTCAAGGAATAAGTTAAATCGTGAAATGGTTTTAAATAAAGTAAAAAACGAATTAAAGGTTGATCAGTTTATAGTTGATGGTCCTTTTCCTGGAGATAGTTACCTCAAGAAATCAGGATGGAGTGATCAATTGGTGATAAAGTTTGAACCATCGGTTTTGAGCACCCTTTATAATAAAGTGACAGCTGTGGTTCAAGCCAGAAAAAGCACTGGTGTTGAAGTTGATTTTAAAGTTTATAATACTCTTCCTGGTTGGGTAAAGGATGACCCCCGATAAGACTTTGTGCCAATTTATGACAACCGATGGTAAAGATTGAGTAGTTTGGTTAACTCCTTTCTTCATAGGTTAATTTGCTCCTTCTTTCTTGATGGGAGAAGGTTGGGATGAGGGTGAAAACCTGGTTTTGAATCCAGGTTTAGTGTTTTAGAATTAAATTAATAAATTATGGTATTGTTGGTTTGAAATATAAGAAAAAAAGGTGATATCAATGGCGGATCTGAATATTGAGAAATATGGAAGCCAAATTTTGAGGCAAAAAGCTGAACCAGTTCAAAATATTGATGACAAAGTCAAAAAAATCATACAGGATATGTACGAAACTCTGCATAAAAACTCTGGCTTGGGATTAGCTGCCAATCAAGTGGGAATTCTGCAGCGCTTGGTTGTTTTAACGAATCCAAATACTAACCAAGACATGGCTTTCATTAATCCCGAGTGGAAAGAGGTCGATCCAGAAAAAGAAATTGGAGAAGAAGGGTGTTTGAGTGTTCCTGGAATATTTTCAAAGGTCAACCGGTTCCAGAAAATTCAAGTTACTACCCAAGATGTTCAAGGAAGGCAACTGGATTTTTTTGCTGATGGCTTATTGGCACGGATCATCCAGCATGAAATTGATCATCTCAATGGTATTCTCTTTATTGACCGTTTGAGCCCAACTCGTCGTTTGGTATTGGCTAATAAATTATCAAGAATAAATACAAATGGTGATCATGAATGATAAAAGTAGTTTTTTTAGGAACAACCCCCTTATCGATTGGAGTGTTGAGCGCTCTTGTCGATGCCCAGTATAATATTGCAGCTGTTATTACCCAACCCGACCGTGAGTGTGGAAGAGGAAGAAAATTAACCGCTCCACCGGTTAAAGTTTGGTCCCAAGATCATGGGTTCAAAGTTTTACAACCAGATAAAGTGAATCGGAAAGATTTTTTAGATGAAATTAATAAAATTGCTCCCGACATTATGATCGTGGCTGCCTACGGACAAATCTTACGTTCATCGCTATTAGAAATTGCTCCTTTCGGGTGTATAAACGTGCATGCTTCGATGCTTCCTCGCTATCGTGGTGCTGATCCAATCCGCTGGGTAATTTTGAACGGTGAAAAAAAGACCGGTGTCAGCATCATGTTGATGGACGAAGGAATCGATACCGGGCCAGTTTTAGCAACCCGTGAAGTGATGATTGAAGATTCAGAAAATAGTATTACTTTAGAAAATAAATTAGGTAAAATCGGTGGAGAATTGTTAGTGGAGGTTTTGCCTGCCTGGATTGAAGGAAAGATCAAACCGATTCCACAATCGAATGAGCAAGCGAGCTATGCAGGAAAAATTCCGAAAGATCTTTATCAAATCAAATGGAATCGTTCAGCTGAAGAAATCGTTCGCCAAGTCAAAGCCTTTGCTCCCTGTCCAGGAGCTTTTGGATATTTTCATCAAAAACGCCTAAAAGTCATTAAAGCTCACGTTTATAAACAAAAGGAAAAAGTGAAAGCCGGACAAATCATTGGCTATGAACCTAAGGTTGGATTATTGGTGGGAACTGGTAAGGGGATATTGGCGATAGAAGTATTACATCCAGAAAATAGAAAAGTTCAAACCGGACAGGAGTTTTGCTGTGGATACCGTATTCAACCTGGAGATCTATTTCAGTAGGAGGTGTACGGAAGATGTTTTATCCTTTTGATTACACATTTATTTTGTTGATACCGGCACTCATCCTGGCTTTTTATGCCCAATCAAAAGTGAAAAGCACTTATGCAACTCTTTCGAAAAAACGTTCTCGGGCTGGTTTGAGTGGATTTGAAGTTGCCCAACAGCTAATTCAACAAAATAATCTTTCCCTCCGGGTTGAAGAAACCCCAGGGCAGCTAACCGATCACTATGATCCATCTCGGGAAATACTCCGGCTTTCTACCGGTGTGGCTAGGGGTGGTTCAATAGCAGATTATAGCATTGCTGCGCACGAGGTTGGGCATGCATTACAAAAGCGCGAGAAATACGGGGCTTTTGCCTTGCGTTCCATTTTGGTTCCAGTGGCCAGTATCGGTTCGCAAGCCGCCTTTCCGCTCTTTTTTATAGGGTTAATCTTTTCTTTTCGATTTCTTATGGATATTGGAATTATCTTCTTTAGCTTGGCGGTTTTATTCCAGGTGGTTACTCTCCCAGTAGAATACGATGCCAGCCGTCGAGCTTATGCAGCCCTAACCAATTCTGGTATAGTTGCCGTGGATGAGCAGCCGGATATTAAAAAAATGCTCAATGCTGCAGCGTTAACCTATGTTGCTGCAACCGCCATGGCTGCCTTACAATTATTGCGTTTAATTCTTCTTCGTCAAAGCCGGGATTAAAAAGCAAAAGCATTGACCGGTGAGGATACCGTGTGTGGTAAGTCAAAAGAGCTGGAACGATTTCAACTCCCCTCTCTGCCTTTAGTTTTTTTGTCCCTGATGGGTGAGATTAAGGCGAAAGGGGGCAGTATTTTCTATCTTCACCAATTGAAATTGTAGCAGGAGAATTAAACTAAATAATTTAAAAAAAGAATTGAAAGGAATTATATTCATAAAAGTGAATGTTCGTTTAGAAGCTTTTCGTATTTTGAATCGACTTTTTCGTGGGGAACAAGTTTTTTTAGATAAAGAATATTCAGCATCAATAAAAACTGGCGAGCTTTCAATTCCCGATCGTTCCTTTTTAGTTCATTTAGTTCGAGGAATTGTAAAATTTTATCCTCAGCTTCAAGAAATCGCCTCAACTTATCTTCAAAAACCTAAAAGTCTTCCCAAAAAGGTTCAAATTATATTGTATTTAGGACTTTTTCAACTGGCAGTAGATACTCGCATTCCCGATTATGCCGTGGTGTCGGAGACTGTTGAATTAGCTCGTCTTACTCATTCTCATCCCTGGATTAAACTGGTCAATGCCATCTCACGTAAAGCTGCGGCGGAAAGAATCCGTTGGTGTAAACAAGCCGAACACTGGGGTATGGTTCTTCCCCAATGGTTGGAAGAATATTGGAGGATTTACTTAACCAGGGGTGAAATGAACCAACTTAAAAAATCCTTGGTTCTTCCGCCAGTTCTTTATCTTCGAGTGAATTCATTGAAAACCAATTCTCAAAAATTGATTGAAACCTTATCAAAAAAATATTCTATTGTCGTAAATTCACTGCCCATGCTCCCCAATGCTCTAAATACTCAATTGGATTATTCTCAATTAGTTGAAACCGATGAATACCAAAAAGGATATTTTTCTATCCATGATTTCAGTTCTCAGATCATGGTACATCTTTTTGCCCCAAAGCCAGGTGAGAAGATTGTTGATATTGGTTGTGGTTCGGGCGGGAAAACTTTAATGATGGCCCAGATTATGAAAAATCAGGGTTGTATACATGCAGTAGACGTCCATCCGGAAAAATTAAAAACTCTTGAAGTTCTCGCTCATCGTCAAGGAATTGATATTATCCAAACCCTTGCAGCTGACGCAACCCAGCCCCTTCCTCAAGAATTATTTAGTTCCGATCGAGTTTTTGTTGATGCTCCCTGTTCCGGTTGGGGAACGCTGCGAAGGAACCCCGAAATTGGAATTTTAAGAAATAAGTCTGATAATCAATCTCTCGCTGAAAAGCAGTTTCAACTTTTATGCCAAGCCTCTGCATTAATTAAAAAAAATGGTATTATATTATATTGTGTTTGTACCATGACTCCGGAAGAAACCGAGGGAGTAGTTGGAGCCTTTGAAAAACTTAAACCAGAGGAATGGGAAGTGAATTTGCCTGGAGATAGCCAGTTGCAACCTGAATTGAAATCAACGATCTTAACCGATGATAAATCATATAGGATATGGCCTCATTATTTTAATTCCGATGGGTTTTTTGGGAAGGCTTGGAGGAAACTGTGACTGCAAAAAGGGTAAAAACACCGAACCTTTTTTTACGAATACTCCTAACGGTAATTGCCTTTGGCTTGGGAGTGGTTCTCAGCGGTTTTTTTGGATTAATGCTCTTGCAGTATTCTGTCAATGCGACATCATTATCAGTGCCGGATTTCCGTAACCAAGACTTGGTTAGTGCAGTGAATTTGGCATCAAAAATGGGTTTGCAAGTAGAAGTAGCCCGAGTAGAAAGCCGGTCTGACAGGATGGCAAACCAGGTATTGGAACAAGATCCACTGCCGGGAGCTGATGCCAAACGAGGAAGAAAAATCAGAGTTGTTGTGAGCGGACAAACTGGACAAGCCCAAGCTGGGGGAGCAGTTGTCGCTCCAACTGAAGCCCAAGAAGTCAAGATGAGTAGAGTGCCGGATGTCCGGGATTTAAGTTTAAATGAAGCCCAAAATCTGTTAGAGACGAACGGATATCAACTGGGTCGAGTGGTGGAAGTGACTCATGAAGATGTATTAAAAGGAATGGTTATATCACAGGACCCACCTGCCGAGAGCACTCTTCCTTTAGGTAGTCAAGTCAGTCTTTTAATCAGCAAAGGCGGTACGGCAGCGATAGCTGCAACTCCACCAGCAAAAATATTGGTTCCTGATTTAATTGGTTTAAAAGTTGAAGAAGCCAGGCGGCTTTTGGCAGAAATGGATTTATCGGTTGGTCAAATTGAAGAAGTGGCCATGCCGGAAAGAAATCCCGGTATTATTATTGGCCAAATGCCAGAATCCGGCCAGGAAGCTTCTGTCGGCCAGGCAATAAATTTTCAGGTCGTGCAGGCTATTCAAGATTTACAAGATTTAAGCCTTCGATTTGCTTTACCCGATGCCAGAGTTCCAATTACTGTGAGGATTGTAGTGAATGATGAATTGGGAGAACGGGTGGTTTACGAAGAGCAACATCAAGGTGGAGAAACGGTGGAAATTTTATCCCGAACCAAGGGGAAGGGGAAAGTCCTGATTTATTTAAACGGTTATTATTATTGGGAAAAAGAATTATAAAATGCTTGAATAGGTGGTGTTTATGGCAATATTAGCCCCTTCAATTTTATCTTGTGATTTTTCTCGACTAAAAGATCAACTCCTCATGGCTCAAGAGGGCGGAGTAGAGATGATTCATATTGATGTCATGGATGGGCATTTTGTTCCCAACATTACCTTTGGGACCTTAATCGTCGATGCAGTTCGGAAAATACTGCCGAAAGCTTTTCTGGATGTCCATCTCATGATCCAAAACCCCCAGGATTGTTACCTTGATTTTATTAATGCTGGTGCTGACAATATTAGCTTTCATCTGGAAGTTGTCCCCGATTTTGATTTCTTAATCAATCTTATTCAGAAAGCTGGTGCCAAGGCTTCATTGGCTGTTGCTCCTGGCACACCAGTGCATATGCTTGACCAGATTCTCCCAAAATTATATCTGGTGTTGTTGATGACCGTTAACCCGGGTTTTGGAGGACAAAAAATCATACCAGGTATGGACCAGAAAATTATTCAGTTGAGGAAGAAAATTAAATCGCGAGGTTTGAATACCTTAATTGAAATTGATGGTGGTATTCATGAAAACAATATTGAATACTTAGCATCTTGTGGGGCATCGGTTATTGCTGCTGGTTCACTGGTGTTTTCCGATGAGAACAAAATTACCCAAAAAGTACGTGAGATCTCTGACAAAATCAAGAGGTTTTAATAGCGGTTTAGAGGAGATTTCTGATTTTTTGAAAATAAAAAAAGCGTAAGTTTTCTTACGCTTTTTTTATTTTACCAGCCTTCAGACAAGAAGTACAAATGTTCATTTTTGCCGAATGACCATTAAGCCGTACTCGGACTTTCTGAATATTTGGTCTCCACATTTTTCTTGTAACCCGGTGGGAGTGGCTGATCTTGTTTCCAAAAACCGGTTTTTTTCCACAAACTTCACAGATTGCCATTTTGAATCCAACCTTTCTCGTCATTTTTCAAGTTTCGACGAGTAATATAGCACAAAGGAAATAGAAAATTCAACTCATTCTTACCAAGGGATAAAAATCTTTCCGTTGTCTTGGTTCTCATATCAGGTTACAATACCCTCGGGTGTTTTTAAAATGGAGAAGGATAGAGATCGACTAAAAAAAATCATTGAACAAGAATCTCAACGACTGGATAATCAAACCGTGTTCGGG
This sequence comes from Atribacter sp., assembly GCF_035418125.1. Lineage (NCBI taxonomy): Bacteria > Pseudomonadati > Atribacterota > Atribacteria > Atribacterales > Atribacteraceae > Atribacter > Atribacter sp. The sequence continues at coordinate 15,134 of NZ_DAOLQM010000016.1, forward strand.
GGATTTAATCAATATGTAAAAAAAATGATCCAAAGCCTATCAATTCCAGTTCCTGAGGAAATATTCTTAAGTGTAAATAGGTATCCCCAAATGTCAAAACCAGCCAGGAGCATTTTTCTGAAAAACTTGGAAACCTGCATTATAGATGGACACCAACCGCAACCTTCTGCCTCTCAACCTTCATCGCCTATAAAACCGGTCGATTTCCAGCTTTCGGTTCGAACCATAAAAGGAGTTGGACCAGTTGTTGAAAAACAGCTCAACCGTTTAAATATTTATACCCGAGAAGACCTCATTCTTTATTTTCCTCGTCATTACCAAGATCGAGGGCAGATTATTCCCATTGCTAAAGCGGAAGGTTCAGGATTACAAACAGTATTGGGGAAAGTGGTTCGACACGATCGGATATCTACCCGGAGAGGACGATTGTTGAAAGTAGTGATTCAAGACCAAACCGGGCAAATTTCTTTAGTTTGTTTTAATCGTGATTTTTTGGCTCGAATTCTCACGCCGGGGAAAAAAGTGCTCATCACCGGTTTTTTTCAAACAGCTTATGGAAAGAAAGAAACCAGTCGCTTTGAGTATGAAATAATCGATTCCGAAGATATTCAATATGAATCCATCCTGCCGGTTTATGGTTTAACCGATGGACTCAACGCCAAAAAATTACGTTCTCTTATCGATATAGCACTTAAAACATCCTTAGCCGCTTTTCAAGATACTATTCCTAAACCTATTCAAGAAAAATATAGTCTCCTAAGGAAGCCTGGGGCAATTTTAGAACTTCACCATCCGAGCCGATCCTCAATTACTGAACTGAATAAGCATCGTTCTCGGTCGCAGGTTACGCTTATTTTTGAAGAATTTCTTCTTTTTGCTTTAAGTCTAAAAGTTAGAAGGCATCAAATTCAGGCATTACAGGTTCAACCCATTGTTCCCGACTTCACATTCATCAACCGTTTTATTCAACAACTTCCTTTTGAATTGACGTTAGCTCAGAAAAAAGTATTAAAACAAATAGAAAATGACCTGACCAGTGGGAAAATAATGAATCGGTTGCTCCAGGGAGATGTTGGTTCGGGAAAAACCTTGGTCGCCATCATTAATGCTCTATATATTATAAAAGCCGGACAGCAGGTTGCTATGATGGCCCCAACCGAAATCCTCGCCGATCAGCATTATCAACGGTGGAGTCAAATATTAAAAGAGTTTGGTATTGAAGTTAGTTTAATAACCGGTGGTCAAAGTAAGGAAAAAAGTGAAATAATAGAGAAAATCGGAGAAGGCAGGGTACATTTCGTTATTGGGACTCATGCCCTGCTGGAAGATTATGTTCAGTTTAATCGATTGGGATTAGTCATTGTCGATGAGCAGCATCGTTTTGGGGTAAAACAACGTTCCCGATTAAAAGAAAAAGCCGTTGTTCCTCACCTTTTGGTGATGTCGGCAACTCCCATACCCCGAACCTTAGCCTTAACTCTTTACGGGGACCTGGATGTTTCGGTTCTTGATGGAAAACCAATCGGGAGAAAACCGGTTGAAACAGTTGCTTTTTCTATGAAAGAACAAAAACAAGCCTTTCAACGAGTAGGTTCCTTTTTGGAGAAGGGACAACAAGCTTTTGTAGTTTGTCCGGCAATTGAGGAAAGTGATCTTGAATTAAGCAACGTATATGAAGTTTATGAACAGCTCCAAAAGAAATGGTTTTCCCACTCTCAGATTGAGTTGATACATGGAAAACTTCCTTCAAAAGAGAAGGATGATATTATGGGTCGATTTTCTCGGGGAGAAATTCAAGTCTTGGTAGCAACCTCGGTGATTGAAGTGGGGATCGATGTGCCCAATGCCAATGTGATGGTCATTGAAAATGCCGAGCGCTTTGGTTTGGCACAGCTTCATCAATTGCGGGGGAGAATTGGTCGAGGAGATCAAGCTGGTTGGTGTGTTTTGCTATACCAGGGGAAGAATCAAGATATCCAAAAAAGAATGGAAATCATGGTCAATACCGATGATGGATTTCAAATTGCCGAAGAGGACCTCAAAATGAGAGGACCGGGAGAATTTTATGGGGTAAGGCAGTCGGGAGTTTTGGAATTTCATTTAGCCGATCCTTTTCGGGATTGGAAAATTTTGGAAAAAGCCCATCAAGAAGCTGATTTGATTCTCCAGAATGATCCCCGACTGCAGAAACCGGAAAATCAAATCCTCAAGAAGGAAATTGAAAGACGGTTTTTCCAATTTTTACCGGAAGAACTAATGATCGAAGCCTAAGAGGAGATGTTATTGTAGTTGAGTTGGGCGCCCCCAGTTTTAAAATATTTTTTACCAGGGTTTGGTATACACAGTCTTGAAATTTTAATCAATTTATATTATCGGTTTTTTTGTTAATTCATCAAGTATTTATTCAAACAGGAAGGTCTACCATGGGATACTTGTATATAACCGGAGGTTCGATAAGAAATCGAAAAATTATCGGGCCTCAGAATCAAAAGACTCGTCCGATGCAGGCATTTCTTCGAAAAACCTTGTTTGATTTAATGCCGTTATCGTTGAAAAAATCTATCATATGGGATATATTTGCTGGATCAGGAGCGATAGGCCTGGAAGCGTTAAGTCGAGGAGCTGGCAAGGTTTTTTTTGTCGAAAAGGATATAAAAATGACCACCGTGATTGGAAGGAATGTTAAGCTATGTGGTTTTCAAGAGCAATCCCAAGTTCTATTAGCGGATTTTTTCGACTTAAAACGCTGGGTTTCCAGAGTCGAACCGCCAGAAATCGTCTTTCTTGACCCTCCCTTTCCAATTAATCCTGTTGAAGTATTGGAAAAAATGTATAATTTATTTGAGTTAGTAAAAAACAGTTTAATTGTTATCCGTTTTTCAAAAAAATCCAACCCTTCGCTCGAATGCCCTTTTTATCGGGTAATTATTCGCCGAGCTTACGGCGATAGTGCGTTATTGTTTGGTAGCTTTGAATAAATAGGAGGAGCTGCCATTAGGTTGAGGAAAATTAGGATACTTAAAGGAAGGAAGAGGTATATTGATAGCGATTTATCCTGGTAGTTTTGATCCGGTGACCAATGGACACCTTGATATTATCATTCGTGGAAGTAAAATATTTGATGGTTTGA
>NZ_DAOLQM010000017.1:0-17702 GCF_035418125.1 Atribacter sp.
CTTATTGGAAAAGATGCTTTTCAGGAAGCTGATACAACTGGCATTACCATGCCGATTACCAAGCATAACTTTTTAATAAAAAGTATCCACGATCTCCCATTGATTATTAGGGAGGCTTTTTTAATTGCTTCTACCGGTCGTCCTGGACCAGTCCTAATCGATATTCCAAAAGACGTTCAGATTGCCGAGATTGATTTTAACTATCCAGAAAAATTAGAAATCCCCGGTTATAAACCTACCTATCGTGGTCACTTTAACCAGATCAACATGACCGCTCAGGCCATAAAGGAGGCAACAAGGCCTCTCTTTTATGTCGGTGGTGGTGTTATTGCTTCTGGGGCATCAGATATTCTTCTTGAGGTTGTTGAAAAAACCGACATTCCTGTTACCTATACCCTTATGGCAAAAGGAGCCATTCCCGAGGATCATCGACTTTCATTAGGATGGCTTGGAATGCATGGTTCTTACCATGCCAATAAGGCTATTATGAATTGCGATCTTTTAATTGCCGTTGGTGCCCGCTTTGATGATCGAGTTACCGGAAATACCACCACCTTTGCCAATCGGGCTAAGATCGTTCATATTGATATTGATCCTGCTGAAATTGGTAAAAATGTCAAGATTAATATACCCATTGTTGGAGATGCCCGAAATGTTTTAAATGAGCTCAATAAAAGAACCGAACCCAAAAAACATGATGAGTGGTTAGAAACCATTGAAAAATGGAAAAAAGAGTATACACCAAAACCACCCGCCAACAATGAACTGGTAGCCCAGACCATCATCGAATCGGTTTATCAAGCTACCCAGGGTGATGCCATTTTGGTTACCGATGTTGGCCAACATCAAATGTGGGCAGCAAAACATTTTCTCTGTCATCGACCTCGCAGATGGGCCAGCTCGGGTGGTCTTGGAACTATGGGATTTGGTCTTCCAGCAGCAATTGGTGCTCAAATCGGCAATCCTGATCAGACGGTTATTCTATTTAGTGGTGACGGAAGTATCATGATGAAAATTCAAGAACTGGTTACCGCGGTCAATAACTGTCTTCCTCTTAAAATTTTCGTTTTGAACAATAATTATCTTGGCATGGTAAGACAGTGGCAGGAATGCTTTTTTGATTGTCGATATTCATCAACTCATATTATCAATCCTGACCTTGCCAACCTGGCTCAAGCTTTTGGTGCTGAAGGCATCCCGGTTCAAAATCAAGAGGAACTCGACAGAGCCGTACCAAGAGTTCTGGAAGTTAAAGATCATCCGGTTCTTGTTGATTGTCGTATCAGTAAAGAAACGAATGTGTATCCTTTTGTGCCTCCGGGAAAATCATTAGATGAAATGATTTTAGAATAATTTTGATAAGGAGATGTGCCATGCAACATATAATATCGGTTCTGGTGGAAAATAAACCACGGGTTCTGGCACGAGTGGCGTCCCTTTTCGCCAGGCGGGGATACAATATCGAAAGTCTTGCCGTCGGTCATACCCAGGACCCTGATGTTTCACGAATCACCTTAGTGGTACGTGGTGATGAAGACATTCTTGAACAAATCACCAAACAGCTCTACAAATTAATAGAAGTAATCAAGGTTGGTGATTTTACTGAGATTAGTTATGTTGATCGTGAACTTTCGCTGATTAAAGTGAATGCTCCTTCCAATCTTCGCGGAGAAATTGTGCAAACCGCTGAAATTTTTCGTGCGAGAATCGTTGATGTTAGCGAAAAAAGCCTTCTCATTGAAGTCACTGGAACATCAGATAAAATAGACGCCCTTAAACAACTCATGAAAAAATACGGAATCATCGAAATGACTCGAACCGGTAAGATTGCCTTAGCTCGGGGGGGTCAATCCTTATAATTCTCTAAAAATCTTATAAAATTTAATCAATTTATACTTTAGGGAGGTTCACATTATGGCTCGAATTTTTTATGATCAAGACGCTCAATTGGAATTGTTACAAGGAAAAAAAGTATCAATTATCGGATTTGGAAGCCAAGGAAGCGCACAAGGTCAAAATCTTAGAGATAGTGGAATCGAGGTCATCATTGCTGAGTTACCGGGTACTCCCGGTTATGAAAAAGCGAAAAAGGTTGGATTTTCTCCAGTTTCTGCCGAAGAAGCAGCTCAAAAAGGAGATATTATACAGATGTTGGTACCAGATCAATTTCAACCGATGGTATATCAACAGTCGATAGCAAAAAATCTCTCATCCGGGAAAGCCTTGATGTTCTCACATGGTTTTAACATTCATTTCCACCAAATCGTTCCACCGCCTTCGGTCGATGTTATCATGGTAGCGCCCAAGGGTCCAGGCGATTTGGTAAGAAGAATGTATCAAGAAGGTAAAGGGGTTCCTTCTTTGATTGCCGTTTACCAAAATGCTTCAGGTAAAGCCAAAGAACTCGCCTTGGCTTATGCTCGTGGAATCGGAGCTACCCGAGCAGGGGTTTTAGAAACCACCTTCGAAGAAGAAACTGAAACCGATCTCTTTGGTGAACAAGCGGTTTTATGCGGAGGTTTAACCGCATTAATCAAAGCTGGCTTTGAAACCCTTTTGGAAGCTGGATATCAACCCGAAGTCGCTTACTTTGAGTGTCTTCATGAGATGAAGTTAATTGTTGATTTAGTGTATGAGGGAGGCCTAAGTTTAATGCGTCAGGTCGTGAGTGACACCGCCGAATTTGGTGATTTGACCCGTGGCCCAAGAGTCATTAATCAAGAAACCAAAATAGAAATGAAAAAGATTTTAACTGAAATACAAAACGGGAGTTTTGCTCGGGAATGGATCTTAGAAAACCAGGCTAACCGACCAACCTATCACGCTTTAAGAGAAAAAGACTTTCAGCACACTATTGAAAAAGTGGGAAAACAGCTGCGTGATATGATGCCCTGGTTAAAAAAATAACAGGGAGGGAAACAGCGTGAAAAAAGTTCGAATACTTGACACCACGCTAAGAGATGGGGAACAATCCCCAGGAGTATCATTAAACGTTCAAGAAAAATTAGAAATTGCCAGACAATTAGCCCGTCTCAATGTTGATGTTATTGAGGCAGGTTTTGCCGTTGCTTCTTCTGGTGACGCACTGGCAGTTAAAAGCATAGCCCAAGAAGTAAAAGGACCAATCATTAGTTCTTTAGCTCGTTCCAAAGAAAAGGACATCGATATTGCTTGGGAATCAGTGCGTTTTTCTGAGCGACCTGCCATTCATACTTTTATTGCAACTTCCGATATCCACCTCAAATATAAGCTTCGAATGAGTCGCGAGCAAGCTCTGGAGCAAGCAGTTTGGGCAGTTAAACGTGCTCGAAATTATGTGGGCGAAGTTGAGTTTTCAGCTGAAGATGCAACTCGTTCTGACTGGGATTATCTTTGCCAAGTATACTCGGCAGTAATAAAAGCCGGAGCAATGGTTTTAAACGTACCCGATACGGTTGGGTATACTACTCCTGAAGAGATGAAAGCTTTAATTCAGCATCTTTATAAACACACTGATGGGATAGAAAAGGTAATAGTGAGCGTTCACTGCCATAATGATCTGGGTTTAGCGGTTTCAAATTCTCTTTCGGCTATGTTGGGTGGTGCCGGTCAAATTGAATGTACCATCAACGGAATTGGAGAACGAGCAGGAAATGCTTCTTTGGAAGAAATTGTTATGGGTTTACATGTTCGTAAGGATTTCTATCAAACTGAGACCGGAATTAATTATTCTGAAATTTATCGAACCAGTCGCTTGATCAGCCAACTTACTGGCATGCTAGTCCAACCCAATAAAGCAGTAGTTGGTCAAAATGCCTTTGCCCATGAATCAGGTATCCATCAAGATGGAGTATTGAAAGAAAAAAGTACTTATGAAATCATGGATGCTAAATTAATCGGGCGCGAGGAAAAAGTCTTGGTGCTGGGAAAACATTCTGGCCGGCACGCTTTTAACAATAAGCTAGAGGAACTCGGATATCATCTTTCCGAAGAAGAACTCAATCAAGCTTTCGAGCGCTTTAAGGCTTTAGCTGATCAGAAAAAGCAGATTGCCGAAGCAGATCTTCAATTTATTGCTGCTGATGAGGCCACTCGAACCGAAGAAGTTTACCGCTTGGATTTTGTTCATGTTTGCTGTGGTAATAACATCTTACCAACCGCAACGGTAAGGCTCGTCCACGAAAATGGCTCAACCTTACAGGGAGTAGCTACTGGTGTTGGTCCAGTTGATGCTGCCTATAAAGCAATTGGTCAGATGGTTGGACTTTCTTCAAATTTAGTGAACTTTACCCTCCAGTCGATATCGGGAGGAACCGAAGCATTAGGAGAAGTTGTGGTTCGAATTTTCACTGACGATACCGTCTATGTTGGGAGAGGCTCTCATCAGGATGTTGTAGTTGCCAGTGTCATTGCTTATCTGTCGGCTATAAACAAAATGACTCAACAGAAAAAACTGAATCCTCAGACCCACTTATAAATCCAACAGGAACCATAAATATTTTTTGAATTTCTTAGGACGGTGAATCTTTTAAAAAGATTCACCGTCCTTGATAATAATTTTTATAACAGGAGCGTTACCCATGGGAATGACAATTACCGAAAAGATAATTGCTGCTCATAGCGGCAAAGAAAAGGTATCGGCGGGTGAGTTAGTACAGGTTTCTATAGATCTTGCTCTTGCTAACGATATCACCGCTCCACTGAGCATAAAGGAATTATATAAATATCGTATTGATTCAGTATTTAATCCGGACAAGGTTGTATTGGTTGCCGATCATAATACTCCTGCCAAAGATATTGCTTCCGCCCAAAATTTAAAATTAATGAGAGAGTTTGCTCAAAAAAATCAGATTAAAAACTTCTTCGAAGGAGGTTCGGTAGGCATTGAACATGTTCTCCTCCCAGAAAAAGGATTAGTCTTGCCAGGAGACCTGGTTATTGGAGCCGACTCGCATACTTGTACCTATGGAGCATTGGGAGCTTTTTCCACTGGGATGGGGAGTACTGATATTGCAGCTGCTTGGGCTTTAGGAGAAACCTGGCTTAAAGTCCCGGAATCAATTAAATTTATCTATAGTGGCCAACCCGGACAGTTTGTTACCGGAAAGGATTTTATCCTTTTTATCATTGGTGAAATAGGAGTCGAAGGAGCTCGTTACTGCAGCATGGAATTTACTGGATCAGGAATCTCCACTCTGTCGATGGATGGACGGTTCACTATGGCTAATATGGCAGTGGAAGCTGGAGCAAAAAATGGCATCATGGAAGCTGATGCCATCACTTTATCCATGCTGTCTAATATTTCTCTATCGAGGAAACCAAGGATATATCATTCAGATTCAGACGCGGAATGGAAAGATGTTATCGAGGTAAACGTTGCTTCAATTGAACCTCAAGTAGCCCTTCCTCATCTTCCCGAGAATACCAAATCGGTTTTTTCATTGCCACACATTGCTATTAATCAATCAGTTATTGGTTCATGTACCAATGGCCGAATTGAAGACTTAAGGCAGGCTGCTGAAGTTTTGAAAAATCGCCAAGTCCATCCTGGAGTTAGGCTCTATATTTTCCCTGGAACTCCTTCCATTCTTTTACAAGCAGAAAGGGAGGGTTTGGTAAAAATCTTTTTTGAATCGGGTGCGGTTCTTTGTCCTCCTTCCTGTGGTCCCTGCCTTGGTGGACATTTAGGTGTATTAGCTGAGGGAGAACGTTGCATCTCAACCACCAATCGTAATTTCGTTGGGAGAATGGGACACACCAAGAGCGAAGTATACTTAGCAAATCCCTATATTGCTGCCAGCTCAGCCATCGCTGGCTATATCACCAATCCCGACCAGCTTTCATGATTATTGAATTAGATAAAAAGAATTTTTCAAATAACTAAAAAGAGTATTTAATCACCTGAAATCAGGCAGTTCTTTAAAACTTACATTTCTATGTTGGAGTTGATTTTATGATTATAAAAGGAAAGGTTATCCAATACGGTGATAATGTTGACACTGATGTTATTATCCCAGCTCGGTACCTAACTGCAACTGATCCTTTAGAGTTGGCAAAGCATTGTATGGAAGACTTAGATCCGGATTTTCAAAAGAAACTGGATAACAACTCAATAATCGTCGCAGGGAAAAACTTTGGTTGTGGTTCTTCCCGCGAGCATGCTCCTCTAGCCATTAAGGGATCGGGAATAAAGGCAATTATTGCTTCTTCTTTTGCAAGAATTTTTTATCGAAACGCAATCAACATTGGGCTTCCCATATTAGAACTGGAAGAAGCTAAAATACGCTTACTCTCAGAGGATGAGATCGATATTGATATTCAAAGGGGGACTATTACCAACTTAACTCAAAATAAAATCTACCAAGCCCAACCCTTCCCTCCTTTTATTCAAGAGATTATTGCTCGTGGAGGCTTGATGAATCTTGTCAAAGAAAGAATGTCCACTTGATAATTAGACAGGGAGATTAATAATTCTCCCTGTCTAATAAAAAATGTTTTTATAATCAAATCTTTTATATTTTAATTCCACAAGATTCCCGAATAATTAATTCAGAAGTAATTGTTCGACCGGAATTGCCATTTTCTCGTCCTTCAATTATTTTAACCAAAAGCATAACTGCTTGTTCTCCTAAGTCTTTGGCTTTCCAGTCTATTCCAGAAAGAGATGGCTCAACAAAATTCGAAGCCTGATTTTCCAGCATACTCATTATTGATAAATCACCTGGGATACTTCTGCCAAGTTTTTTTGCAGCCCTAATTACCCCTTCGGCTAAAATTTGGCTTTCTGTAAAAAAAGCTGTAATATCCGAGCTTTTTTTTAAGAAGTTTTTTACTACTGACTCGGTTCGATATTGATCTGGTTCCAGATGTAATATAGTCATATCTCTTTTAGTGATCTTCTCTTTATCTAAGGCTCTTTCAAAACCTCTTTGAGCTTGAAGGGTTATAATCCTTTTATCCTCTAATCCTAAAAAAGCTATATGCTGATGGCCATCATTTATAAGTTTACGAACTGCTTTTTCCACCATGGCAGTCACATCTATAGAAACCCAACTTACTCCTCGAGTATCTTGAATTTCTGGCTTTCCTATCGTTACAAATGGTTTAATGCCTTGGGTAAAACGCTTTAAACGACTATCTCTTTTAAGTAGTTCTAAAATAAGATATCCATCTCCCAAATCGGTGTTGAGCATTTCATCATATATCGTGGTTGGATGAAAATCCTGTCCCGAAGTAGCAATTATTATCTGATAATTTAATTGTTGAGCAGCAAAAGCAATTCCTTCAAGTATTTCTTGGTATAAGGGAAAACCTAAAAATCGGCGCAAGGAATGGGGGTAAAGAACATTGATAATATTCAATTTTGAAAAAGTACGTCCCTTCTTTGTCCGATGAAACTGATATCCTAATTCATCTATGACTTGTTCTACTCGTACTTTTGTTTGGGCACTCACTCTTTCATCCCTATTATTTAAAACATTTGATACGGTGCTTTTTGATACACCGGCTCTTTGGGCTATTTCATCTAATGTAGTCATTTTAAGTGTCTCCCAAATAATCAAAAGTTTAAGCCAATGATTCCCAACCATATTTTCGAACTTAATGTTTTGATTTATTAATTGGGAAAGTTTAAAATATTCATCTAATATATGTTTTTCAAAAATCATCTACTTCTGAATGTCATTTTCGAGTGTACTTAAAAAGACGATATTCCTGGTCTACCAGGTCTGGGTTCCAGTCTTTTAATATCCATACATATGAAACAATTCTAGCTCCCGGTTTAAGTTCTTTTAGGAACTTATCTTTTAATAAATCATTTACGTTTTGAAACAGAAAGATGGTCACGACATCGGCATTTTGTAACGATACATCATGAATATTTTTTAACTCGACCTTAACCCGGTGATGTAAACCCAGAAAAAAAACTCGAACCCAAGACAAAGCAAAGAGCCAGGGATTAATTTCTATACCTACTGCTTTGGCACGGTAGTTTTGAGCGGCATAAATAAGAATTCTCCCATCTCCACAACCTAAATCATAAAGAGTTTCATCGGGTTTAAGTTTTGCCATTTCCAACATACGTTTAACTCTTTTCATATCAGTTGGTTGCCAGGGAATTCCATTAAAAAATAGGGGGAAAATCCACCAGAAAAAAAGAAACAGTATTATTATTAGTATTAAAATAAAAAATAAACTCATGAACCACTCTCTCCAAATGAATTGCAGAATAACTCTTGCTCGTTCTTTCATTATACCTTAGTAAGAATATTTTCACATACAATAAAGCTAAAGAACGTGTGGTGACCAAGGTTTTTTTAATTCAAAAAGGTTTAGTGGGGCTATTTTCCAGAAAATAATCAAAGATAGATTGTTTGTTTCTCCTTCAATTTCATTTCACCAAACAAAGCTTTGGTACCTTGAGTCTAAACCATTTTTTCATTATGACACCGATCGTGGTAATTTTTTCTGGTTTTACCAGGGCTTGCCCACACTCTAGCCTTGAAAGGCAAACAAAAAGTTGATAAATGAAATCGGTTTAAAAACGAATAATAGTTTCTTTTCAATTTTAAAAGTAAAAGATGAACATCTTTTCTCTAAAAATTCAAATTGACTATAGGGCAGGTGACAAATTGACCCGGTCCATGATAAGTAATGTCTCCACCACGTTCAACAGAGTAAATAACAATTCCTTACTTATTTAATAATTCTTCCCCCTATTATGAGATGTTTATTGTTGCTACTTCTTCCTGAAACAAAAAAATTATGTTTAAGAATAAAAAATCTCCGATTATTTTTAATTAAATAAGTTGGGGCTACCAAATTTTCTCATAATTTACTTGTGGCAGCGTTACAACGGGCAGATCTTGCAAAGGAACACCCTTATTTGAACTGGCGGAGAGGGTGGGATTCGAACCCACGAGACGGGTTTAAGACCGCCTAATCGCTTAGCAGGCGACTGCCTTCAGCCACTCGGCCACCTCTCCGAATTTTTAAAAATCGGCATTCTGCAGCTAAGAAGTATACCATCTTTCTTTTCTTAACTCAACTTTTTATTGCTTAAAATAACCATCTTCCTGTAAATAAAAACCTAGGGATCTCTTCGGTGCTCTCCCCAGCTGTTCATTTTTGATCGAAGTTTGAGTATAGTCTGTGATAGAATTTGAGAAACTCTGGGTTCGCCTACTCCCAAAACTCGACCGATTTCTTTTAAAGTCAAGCCTTCATAATAATACAAAGAAATACAAAACTTTTCTCTGTCAGGCAACTCATCAATTTTCTTCCCTAAGAATTCCAGTAGTTCTCTATTTTCAAGAATATCTTGAGGATTAACATCAGCCCGTTCATCGGCAATATCATCACCTAACTCTCGCCCTTCTTCACCTTTTTCCTGGTCTAATGAAAAGAATATTCCAGTTCGATTTTGCTCAATAATCCAGCTTATATCTTGAACTGAAATACCCATCTCGTTGGATATCTCTTCTAAGGTTGGTTCCTTCCCTTTTTCTGATTGAAGCTGGTACCAGGTTGCCATTACTTCTTTAAATTTTTTTCTTTGACCCCGAGTCATTGGGTCTAAACTACGAAGATAATCTAGTGCTGCTCCACGAATTCGAGACAAAGCATAGGTTTCAAACTTTAAACCTTTTTCAGGTTGATAACGTTCAAAAGCTTGCATAAGACCAATAATGCCATAACCTTCTAAATCATCTCTTTCGATGAATGAAGGAAGATTGTATATAAACCGTCCTAGGGCAATTTTAACCAAATAAAGATAATGATTAATAAGCCTTTCGCGATACTCAGCATCTCCGGTTTGTAAATATAATTTCCATAACTCTTCTACATTTTCTTCTTTTCTTATGGTAATCATTCCCCCAATGCTCTCCTTTATGCATAACCAGATGATTTTAATTCAATCCCGGTTGCCCTTACTTGGGAATTTATCCATAATAATTTTATACAAAAGAGAATTCTTTATTGGGCACCGTTTTCTCCTTGATGCCTTAGCTCTGGCGTGTGAAATACTTTATCGAGAACTACTGCTGCCATACCAATAGCAGCCGCTTCTTCTCCAACCTCAGCTAAAACTATACGCACATCTTTGGTATTATAACTTAATGCCTGTCTCCTCACCATTCCCTCTATTGGATTCAAAATATAATCTCCAAATGACAACAAATCACCAGTTAATATCACTATTTCAGGATTTAAAAGGTTTATCGCATTGGCAATTGCCTCTCCAATAAACCTTCCAGCTTCCTCAATAATCTGTAAAGATAGCTTATCACCATCTTCGGCTGCTTGTGAAATCATATTAATGTCTATTTTGGATATATCACCATGGCTAACCTTCGATAAGCTGGAAGTCGCACCTGACTTTATAGCCTCTTGGAGTTTTCTAGTGATCGCTCTTGATGACGCAATCGCCTCTAAACAACCACGACTACCGCAATTACAATAGGGGCCATTCTCAAGTATCATCATGTGTCCCAATTCCCCCGCTGAACCCCTGCTCCCACGAAAAAGCTTTCCTTCGCTCATCATTCCAGCCCCGATTCCCGAAGAAAGTTCCACCATTAAAATATCATTTTTCATTTTACCGGCTCCTAAATGTTTTTCTGCAATTAGCCGACAGCGGGTATCGCTTTCAAGGAAGGATGGATAACCAAACTCGCTTTCCATAATGTCTTTTATTGGAACATTTTCCCAGCCTTTCATCTGAGTGGTTAATATTGATATTCCTGTATTTTCATTAACAATCCCCGGATCAGCAATCCCTATACCCAGGACTGGTGCAATTTTTACTGGTGGTGACTCGATAATTTCATGTAAAATATCTTTCATAATTTTTATAATTTCGTCTTTACCTGAGTAATTTGGAATAATCCGGCGGGATCGATAGCATATTCCCAGCTTAAGATCAGCCCCAAGTCCTAAAATTCGATTGGAATTAAAATCTAAAGTTACTACTCGACCAGCGTCTCGGTTAATATCTAACAGTACTTTCCTCCGTCCTCTTTTGGAACTTTCATATCCGATTTCCTTAATTATGCCTTCTTTCAAAAGCTCCTTCGTAACATCTGTAATACTGGCTGGTCTCATCCCGGTTAACTTGTTCAGTGCAATTCTGGAAATTGGTCCATCGGTTCGAACTAAATTTTTTACCAAAGATTTATAATAACTTCTTACACTATTGTTTTTTTTCCTGGGCACAAAGCTCATCTCCCAAAAAATCCATACTTATCAAATTCTAACATAAAATTTACTTATGTTCCTTTTATTCATCCCTTATGCTCTTTTTTGATTTTAATCGTATTTTCTGCTGCCTTTTTATTATGGATAATATTTTTCAAGTTGTTATTAAAATTACAAAAATTGGGAATCCTTCTTCCTTCCTTGGAACTTTCATCAGACATTCAAAGTTTATTTCTAAATTATGAATGTCTATCTCTCTATAAAAAAGAATAAATGGGTCTGAATTACCTTAACGGTTTATGTGTTGTTTTTACAACATTCTTGTTGATACCATCGAAAAACCTCTTCTATTCCTTTGTTCAGGGGAATGGTTGTTTCCCAACCTAAAAGCTCTCTTGCTTGTCTGGAGAAAAGAGCGATACGTTCGATTTCTCCTTTTCGGTCTTGGTCGTATATAATCGAGATTTTTTGGTTAGCAACTTTCTGAAGCAGGTCAATTAATTGGTTAACACTGGTTTCAAGCCCGGTTCCAAGATTATAAATATTAGCTGAAGAGTTTAGCGCCAGCAAATTTGCCGAAGCAATATCGTGAACTGAAACGTAATCCCTTGTTTTACTACCATCCCCAAAAACAATACAAGGATCGCCTTTGAGGATATTATTACAAAAAATGGAAATGACACCCGCCTCACCCTGAGGGTCTTGGCGAGGACCATATACATTTCCGTAGCGGAGGATTATTCTTTCCAAATCCCAAACTTGGAAATAATATTCTAAGTATTGTTCAACTGATAATTTGGCAATTCCATAGGGCGAAAGAGGTTTGGTTGGAGCTTTTTCATCCACCGGAATTTGCTTCGGAATCCCATAGATTGCTCCCCCCGATGAGGCAAAAATAAATTTTTTGACTCCATATTTTCGGCACAGCTCAAAAAGGTTAAGACTTCCAATAATATTTACTTCAGCATCAAAAACTGGTTCATCCATTGATCTTCTAAGATTAATTTGAGCTGCATGATGATTCACCACTTCAAAAGCATGTTTTTGAAAAACTAATTCTAATTCTTTCCAAGAACAAATGTCGATTGGATAAAATACTGCTGCCTGATTAAGGTTGGATTTTTTTCCCGTAGAAAGGTTATCAACCACAACCACTTGATGTCCTTCTTGAAGATAAGCGTCTACTATGTGCGATCCTATAAAACCAGCTCCTCCGGTAACTAATATTTGCATGACTTTCTCCTTTTTGATTTTGGTTAAGAAATCATAATACTATACTAAAGTAATATTATTTTACTTTGAATTAAATATAAAAATCAAAAGGGAGAAAAAGTGTTTAACAAAAAAAATTGATCATATCTTGTTATAATACCTTAAGTATCCTAACGAGGAGGTATTCTATGAAAAAATATCAGATAGCAGTAATACCTGGAGATGGCACAGGTCCAGAAGTTGTCCGGGAAGGATTAAAAGTATTGCAAGTTACCTCGAAAAAATATAACTTTTCCCATGAAACAACTTTCTTCCCCTTTGGTGGTGACCATTATAAAAAGACCGGTGAAACCCTTTCTGCTTCGCATGTTGAAGAACTAAAAAAGTATGATGCAATTTTCTTAGGTGCAATTGGTCATCCTGACGTAAAACCAGGAATTTTAGAACAGGGGATACTTCTCAAGCTTCGTTTTTCACTCGACCAATACATCAATTTACGGCCGGTAAAACTTTATCCCAATGTTGATACTCCTTTAAAGGATAAAAAACCTGAAGACATTGACTTTGTAGTGGTCAGAGAAAATACCGAGGGTCTCTATGCAGGAGTTGGAGGCTTTTTACGAAAAGGAACAGCCGATGAAGTAGCTGTTCAGGAGTCAATAAATACTCGCAAGGGCGTTGAACGCTGTCTGCGGTATGCTTTCGAATACACCCAAAAGCGAAACAAAAGAAAAAAGCTTACTCTTTGTGGAAAAACTAACGTTTTAACTTATGCCTTTGATTTGTGGGAAAGAACTTTCTATGAAATTGCGGCTGATTATCCTGATGTTAAAACCGATTATGCTCATGTTGATGCTACTACCATGTGGATGGTAAAAAATCCAGAGTGGTTTGACGTTATCGTCACTGATAATTTGTTTGGTGACATCATTACTGATCTCGGTGCAATGATTCAGGGCGGAATGGGGGTAGCTGCTGGAGGAAATGTAAACCCCTCGGGAGTTTCAATGTTTGAACCTATCGGCGGATCGGCACCAAAATATACTAATTTAAATATAATTAATCCCTTAGCGGCAATCTGTGCAGTTCAAATGATGCTTGACGTCTTAGGTGAGGTCAACGCTGCTCATGGCTTAGAAAAAGCGGTTATTTCTTCTCTACAAAGTGGAAAAATAAAGAGCATGAGTGCTGGAAAAATGGGTCTATCAACTCAAGAAGTGGGCGATTTAGTTGCTTCTTTAGTTTAAGCAGGACTCGCGTCAGCGAGTGCTAAGTTTTTTTAGGGTATTTTTTAAGAGAGCAGCGGTTTTACTCTAAGGGGGAACCGCCTTCCTGAGATGGAATGTTGGAACTAGATGCAGGAGTCTCGCTAGCCGGGGACAAGGAGGTTCCTCCTTCGCTCCCCGGAACCCCGCCTGAAGTAATGCCGGGTGAACTTATTACGACCCCCTGACCAGATTTTATTGTTGGTTTTTGTTTAATATCAGCAATAAAACCCTGAACTTCCATTTCAACCATGGCAATACTGTTAGTTTTATTGAGTGCTTCTTCGATTTTAGATGCAATTCTCTGTGGGTCTATTCCCTCCAGCCTGGCTCGCTCAATTATTTTAGTTAGGCTATTGAGGTCTTTCGATTGATTGCTTTTTTGGGCAAACTGGTTGACAATTACTCCTGCTTGTTGGGGTTGTACTCCCATTTCTATCAACGCAGTAAGAGAATCAACAATTTTTTTAGCATTTTTATCTTCTTTGGCAACACTTTGCTGAAGAGCGCTTTTAACCAAATCGGTCGGCACAGAATGCTCTATTGAAGAAGCTATATTATTAAGAGTTTCTTCATCATTAATCCCCGGAACGTTTATCTCTTCCAAAATTGCCTGGGCTTCCAAAAGAGAATCTTTTTTCTTTTCGAGACTTTTAACAATATTATAAGGGCGTACTTTTTTATGTAATCCTTCTTTTAGTTTTAAAACTAAGATATCTGTTGCCAGCCCTTTTTGCTGAAGTTCATTGACTAATTCTCCAACCCGGTCTAACAAATATTCTTGATCCTCAAGAGGATAATTTTCAGATTTTGTTATTAACGAAGAAACCTCATCTTGAGTAAAAGCTGTGGTATTTAAAAGCAGAATAATTAAAATGAAAAAGGCGAAATAAAACCAACGTTTCATTTCTACCCGCCATTAACAACCAAAACAGAATTAACCCCTCCAAATCCGTCTTCTATTCGCCGATAAGAATCTGGGTCCGGAATCCACTCTTCACCATCAATTACAAAAGAATACTGATATTTTCCGGGTTTCACCTTTAGGGTTATAACCCAAGAATTACCGTCTTTTTTTTCCATTTGTAATGTATTCCAATCACTAAAATCACCGGCTACCGCAACAGTTTTTGGATTTTCACTCAAGGCATAAAACTTTAACTCAACTCGTCGGTATCCAGAAAGTCCTGATATGTTAAACTGGGGAAATAGGGGAAGGTCGGTGAAAAAAACCAAGGTTAAAAACACCAGTGATAAAGAAACGATTGCTAATTTCTTAAAATTAACCAACCAATATCCCCTTTGTTGTTTTGTCTCTATTCTATCCATTACCCGAAAAGAAAAATCGCTCGGAACCGTTGTTTGAGGAAGCTGTTCTAAATAATGAATTAATTTTTCTTCTTTCCTATCCATACTAATCGCCTCAACAATATATACGGAACAAACTCTCCAATGTTTCAATCCAGGTTAACAATCGAATTTCCTAAAATCCTTTCTAATCATCGACATTTACAGTTATTCTAAAAATTCACCCAGTTCGTCTTGAAGCTTTTTTCTTGCTCGGTGTAAATAAGTTTTAACCGTTCCTACTGGAAGGCCAGTAACTGTAGAAATTTCATCATAGGATAATCCTTCTAAATGTCGGAGTATGATTACTTCTCGAAACTTTATTGGTAGATCTCTGATTGCTTTCTCTAAACCCGATCTTAATTCTTGATTGAGCAATACATCATCCGGGTTATGAAAGGAGTCTTGAGGAATAAAATCCTCTAATTCGCTTTCTTCCTCATCCCCAATAGGAGCGGAAAGAGAAAAGAAAAAAATCTTTTTTTTCCGAAAAAAATCGCGGCAGACATTCAAAGCAATCCGGTATATCCAGGTTGAAAATTCATATGAGTCATCGTACTTATTTAAAGCAGAAAAAGCCTTTACAAAGGTATCTTGAGCCAAATCTTCAGCATCAGGCTTCGAACGAACCATACGGAAAATATAATTAAAAATTGGTCTTTCATATTTTCTTACTAAAAAACAAAAAAAATCCCGATTTCCGTTCAGGACTTCAATAATGATCTCCCGATCGGTTTTCTCCACCATTTTATCTTAAAGAACCGCATCTTTAAGCAGTTCAATGCGGTATTGAGCATTACTTATTAAAGATGTTCCATCTGCCCATTTTGCTCCCGGGTATTTCCGAATAATGTCCAGATAGACTTGATAAGCCTCCGAATAGCGACCCAACTTTTCCAAACAAAGACCCTTGTTAAACATTGAAGCCGGCGCTATGAGGATACCGTTGTACCAAGTTCCGGTTGGATACTGGACTATTGATTTATCAAATGCTTCTAAGGCTTGTTGATAATCATCACGTCGATACCATGATGCTCCTTCAAAATATTGAGCATCATCAGCAAATTCATCGTTTGGGTATTTTTGAACATATTCAGCAAAGAGAGAAGCAGCTTTGTAAAAAAGTTCTAATTTATAGAAACAATGAGCTAAACCATAGATTGACTTTTTCTCAATTTCACCGCCAAAAACTCTTGCTTGATCATAGGCAACCGACGCATTTGAATAGGATTCTAATATGTAATAACAATCACCCATTTCATAATAAGCAACTCCAACAAACTCGCTTTGCGGATAATTCTGGATAAGGTTTTTATATTCATTTATTGAATCCCACCACTGGTTCAAACCCTGGCCTAGGCACCGAGCCAACAGATATTGCCCATCGTCAGCAAATTCATTATCAGGATAACTCTTAACCATATCTTTCAAAATAGACAACGATGTCTGATAATCTCCTAAATAATATGCCGAGGCCCCTTTAATAAATAAAACGTTGGGAATGAGATTGCTGCCGGTAAATTCTTTTATATATTTCTCGGAATCAAGAAAGCTCTTTTCATAAAAACCAAGCTGATAGATTGATACAAGATACTCGTAATCATTGTTATCAGAAGATAAAGACAAAGTCACACTCCCATCGGGTGAGATGGGAACTTCATTCCCCTTTACCACAGTAACCTTGACCAGGGCACCAGTATACCCTTCAAAAGAAAAAAAGACATATTGTGCTCCCGAGGAAACATTTTCTAAAAGAAAATCTCCGGCGCCGTTGGTAAAGGCAACTTGATCACCCGCTTCCACGCGTACGCCTTGCAGAGGACCATTATCTCCAAAAACTCGTCCGCGAATGGCACCTTTATCTCCGATATTCATCGACATACAACCTGTAATAACTACAAAAATTAATACGCTTAATATGCTCAGGAGAAAGGGCTGGCTTTTTTTCATTGAGTTCCTCCCCCTATTTTCTTTAACTCTTTTTCTGTCCACCGATAATAGCTACTATCTTGGTTCGTGTTATCAAGAATATATGTAAAATGTTTTTTAGCCTTTTCTTTGTCTTGTCTCTCGAGATAGTTCATTGCTAGATAATAACGGGCATCAATATAATCTGGGTATTTATTCACTAAATCGAGCAAAATCTCTTCAGCGTCTTCTCTTTCCCCTATTTTATAATATACGTAACCAAGATGCAGTAGGTACTGAGGGTTTTCTAAAGAAATTTCCAAAGCTTTTTGTAGAGCCTCAATGGCTTTCTTCCACTCATTTATTCCCGGTGCTAGGCTCCTATTTTCATAAATATAAGCCAACCGAAACCAGGCGTTGTCATCATCAGGATTAAGATTTAAATACTCTTGGAAAGCCTTCACAGCCTTGCCGGAAATTCGGTAAGCTTGTGACCATTTTTCTTTTTCTAATAGGATGAGACCCATTTCGAAATAGGCATCGTGAGGACGTATGCCTTGTTCAGCAGCTTGCTCATACAAACGATAAGCAGAATCCGTGTCACCTTGTTGACGAGCTTTTTGGGCTTGAATAAATAAATCAGTTTCCTGGGCGATTGCTAACCCAGATATAAATAAAACCAAAGCTAAGCATACTACCAAGACCGAGTTAATTATCCCAATCTTTCTCAACAATACATTCCTCACTTTCTTTCGATGCCTAAAAATAAAAATAATCCCATTGAACCAAAAATTA
>NZ_DAOLQM010000018.1:0-13975 GCF_035418125.1 Atribacter sp.
TGAGGGATGATAAGCTCATTTGTCTATAAATGCCAAACACAAACAAATTGAATATCGTCTTGATTGTTTTGAAATTTCTGATATAAAGAAACTTTTCGGGTATTTAGATAAAAATCTTCGATTAATCGAAGAGATATTTCAAGTTAATATCGATTTAACACCAGAGTCCCTTATAGTTGGGGAAAAGAATGATGATGCCAGTTTGACACAGGTGAAGACCTTTCTTGATGAGCTGGCGGCTTTTATGAAAGAAGGACATGATTTGACTAGTGATGATATCCAAAAAATGGCAGCTACCATTAAGGAAGGTAGAGAAATCTGGTGGAAGAAAAATTATAGCCAGGGAATTATCACCACTGCTTACCATAAAATCATTCATCCCCGAACCGCTGGGCAGGTGAACTATGTCCGTGCGGTGAAAGAAAATGAACTCATTTTTTGTATTGGACCAGCGGGAACTGGTAAAACCTATTTAGCCATGGCGATGGCCTGCGCTGCTCTTCAAAAAAAAGAGGTTAGCCGGATTGTTTTAGTGAGGCCGGCGGTCGAAGCCGGTGAAAGCCTGGGATACCTTCCTGGTGACCTCCGAGAAAAAATTGAACCCTATCTTCGTCCGCTTTATGATGCTTTATATGAAATGCTTTCTCCCGAACGTTTTCAAAAATATATTGAAAAAGACATTATAGAAGTGGCTCCATTAGCCTATATGAGAGGGAGAACTTTAAATGATTCTTTTATTGTTCTTGATGAAGCTCAAAACACTACACCGGAACAAATGAAAATGTTTTTAACTCGTATGGGTTTCGGCTCAAAAGTGGTAGTTACCGGGGATATAACTCAAGTTGACCTCCCATCTGGAAAAAATTCCGGTCTCATGGTAATACAGAAAATACTCGCCGATGTTTCTGGTGTCGAGTTTATCTATTTAACCGAGAAGGATGTGGTACGACATCAACTCGTCCAGAAGATCATCCAAGCCTATGAAAAATTCGAAAAGAACCTTCCAACTCAAGAAAAAAGTACTTGATTTTTTTACTTCTATTTTTATTCGTCTCCGAGCCATTCTTACTTTTCAATTTTGGAATTACCCCCTGTATGGACTGGGCCTCTTTTTCGTCCTTTGGGTTTCCTATTCAATGGGAGGCGTAGTGCTCAGTGAAGGCCAGATTGCTCCGAGAGATATCTTTGTTAGAAAAACCATTGAAATTGTTGACGTTAAAGCGACAGAGGAACGAAAAAACGCTTTGCTGGCTGAGTTAGTGCCGATTTTTCGAATTGATGAAAGCTTTACCCAAGAGCTTAAAAAAGAATATACCACCTTTTTTCAAGAATTAGAAGCCATTCGCAATACTGTTACTACTCCATCAATTTCCTTTGAAAGGAAAGAGGAATTTTTTCGCGAATGGAAAATTACTCCAGGAGTTTTCGAGTGGTTTATTGAAACAAATCCAGAAAAGTATGAAAGGATAAAAGAGGTATTTTTCTTAAACATGGAGAAAAACCTCGGTCAACCCATACGTGAAGGAGATGTTGAACAAAAAATTTTAGAGAGTTATTCAGCATATGAAAGAATGAATTTAGAGGTTGACGAAATTCGCGTCTTGAATTTGCTAACCTCCCGCTTTTTAAAGCCAAATGCCAGAATAGATATAACTGAAACCGAGAAACAGCGGGAACTAGTTATAAAAAATATCGAACCGGTTAAACGATATATTCAAAAAGGTCAAATTTTAGTCAAAAAAGGAACCATTGTTACTCATACCGACTTAGAAAGTCTTCGTGCTTTAGGATTAGTCGGTGAACAATATGAATCTTACTTATTAGTTGCCCTGGGAATTCTAATTGTTTTTACTTTAGTGTTTGAATATTCTTTTATTAAAAAATTTATTGCGGAAATCATCCAGAGGAACTCTCTTCTTTTAATTCGAATCCTTACTGCAATTGGGGTTATTGCTCTAAATGCTTTATCTCTTCGCTTTTCTTGGTATTTGATTTTATTAGCGGCAGTCCCATTTATTCTCTATACTTTGATGGGAAGAAATTTGGCTTTATGTGAATCACTCATTTTGTTTCCTCTTTTAATGTGGGGGGAAAGGGCTGATTTTATGCGGAGCTTTTATATCTTTATGAATCTTTTTTTGCCGCTGTTTTTGTTGGACAAAACTATTAAACGCCGCGATCTGGTAAAAACCGGTTTTTGGATAGCCCTGGCAAACATACTGATGGTGATAATATTTGGTTTGCAGGAGGGAAATGCTCCTTTAGAATTCCTCGTCAATTCGGTTTATGGATTTGGAGGAGCTATCATTGCTTCAATCGCAGCCTTGGGTGGGATATCCTTGTTTGAGACCACCTTTCATGTCGCTACGGATTTTCGCCTTTTGGAATTGGTCAATCCCACCCATCCATTACTTAAACGCTTGATGATGGAGGCTCCTGGAACTTATAGCCACAGTCTTATGATGGCCAATCTTGCTGAAGCTGCTGCCGATGCTATCGGAGCAAATCCACTATTGGCTCGAGCCGGTGCCTATTACCATGATATTGGTAAAATCAAGCGACCCTATTTTTTCATCGAAAATCAAATGAGTGAAAATATCCATAATCGCCTTTCTCCCCATCTAAGTACGCTGGTGATTCAAAACCATCTCAAAGATGGATTGGAAATAGCTCGGAAATACCATTTACCAGTTGAAATTCAAAACATTATTCAAAGCCACCACGGAAATACCGTAATGCGGTATTTTTATGATAAAGCAATCAAACAAAAGAAAGATGATGTAACTGATACCGAATTTCGTTATCCAGGACCTCTTCCCAAAACCCAGGAAGAAGTTCTCATTTTTTTAGCCGATAGCGTTGAAGCTGCTATCCGGAGTGCAAATAATCTCAATTCTAGTCGGTTGGAAGCAATAGTAAATGGAATAGTTCAAAATTATCTCAAAGATGGGCAACTGGATGATTCACCGCTTACCATGCGGGATATTCATAAAATTTCTGATGCCTTTGTTATGATATTAAGTGGGATGTTCCATGCCAGAGTTCCTTATCCGGAAAATACGGTGAATGGTGAGGACAAGGGCAGTAAGGGAGATTAATTTCTATTCTAGAAATTCAGTTACTTGTTAAAGGCTAAGAGTTTAGAATAACTGACCTGGATATCAATTGGGACTTTCACCCGCATCCTCAACTTCTCCCATCAAGTGAGAAGGAAGTAGAATGAGTAAAGGCAATCATACCTATCGATAAATTAAAAGGAGTCGATGATGGCTACTGTTATCGTGAACCGTTCATCAAAAGAAGCTACTCTCTCTCGTGCAGTAATAAAAAAAATCGTCGATTATGTTTGTGAATTGGAGAATCGTGAGATTCTTGGAAAGTTGAGCATCGCCTTTGTAAGTCTTGATGAGATAAGGGCTTTGAAAAAAGAATTTTTTCATCAGAATATCGATACCGATGTCATATCTTTTTTTTATGGAACGGAAGAACCGGACGAAGTATGGGGAGAAATCATTATTTGTCCGGAAAAAGCAAGAGAATATGCTAACACCTATGGGACTAAATATGAAAATGAACAAAAGTTACTTCTCATTCATGGTCTTTTACATATATTGGGTTACGATGACATTGACGCGAAAAAAAAACATATCATGGAAACTAGACAAAACTATATTCTTGAGCAATTTCTTACTGCAGAAAAACGCGATCTATTAGTAATATCAGCCCAAAAAGCACAACATTATGCCTATGCCCCTTATTCGCTCTTCCCGGTAGGTGCAGCCTTGGAAACCTGTGATGGTAAAGTGATTCAAGGGGGAAACATTGAAAACGCTTCTCTGGGGTTGTCGGTATGTGCCGAAAGAGTTGCTCTTTTTAAAGCAGTTTCTATGGGATTTGCTACCTTCACTCGACTGGCAGTAATATCTTCCGAACAAGATTATTGTCTTCCTTGTGGTGCCTGTCGGCAAGTTTTGCATGAGTTTTCGCCTCATCTTGAAATCTTAGCTGCCCGACAGGAGGGAGATTATCAGGTTTACATTTTAGATGAACTCCTCCCCAATCCCTTTCAGTTCAATCCCGAAAAAGGGAGATAAGCCATGGAAGATCGGGCTAGCTTTCGTTCAGGTTTTGTAACCATTTGGGGGAGACCAAATGTTGGGAAATCTACTCTCCTCAATAGCATTTTAAAATATAAAATTACCATTGTCAGTGATAAACCTCAAACCACACGAAAAAATATAAAAGGAATTTTAAATCACCCCGATTGTCAAATCGTTTTTATCGATACCCCTGGGCTTCATGTTCCGGTTGACCCCCTTGGCGAATTCCTTTCCAATCAATGGAAAAGTTCGCTTTTCGATGCCGATTGTTTGCTCTATTTAACCAACCCTGGTGTTTCGGTTGATACTGACGAAATCTATCTAAAAGAGATCCGAAATTTTCCCCATCCGGTCCTATTAATCGTGAATAAAATTGATTTATTTAAAAAGGGAACAATTCAAAAAACCATTCATGAATTTTCTCAACATTTTTCTTTTCACGATATTCTTGAGGTTTCAGCTTTAACAGGTGTCGGACTGGAACAATTAATCCAGAAAATCCGCGACCTTCTTCCCATCAGTCCACCCTATTTTGATGAGGAACAAATATCTGACGTCTATGAAAGAGATATTGTTGGGGAAATGATTCGTGAAAAAGTTTGGCATCATATTCATCAAGAAGTTCCTTATGGGGTGGAAGTACGGGTTGAAGAATTTAAAGAGAAGGAGAATTTGGTTTCTATACGGGCTATAATTTATGTTGAAAAGGATTCCCATCGTAAAATTATAATCGGAGGGAAGGGAAGCATGATTAAAAGAATTGGTTCAGATGCCAGAAAAGACTTGGAGGAATTTTTTGGGGTAAAAGTGTTTTTAGATCTATGGGTTAAAACTCAGCTGAATTGGAGAAAAAAACCCGCTGTCTTAAGAAGATGGGGTTATACAATCCGATGATGAAAACTGGTCGTTACTGGAAAGATCAGGGAATTGTTTTAAAAAGTATAAATTTTGGTGAATTAGATAGAATTGTCACCCTCTTTACTCGAAAAAAGGGGAAGATTAACGTTATTGCCAAAGGAGCTAGGAAGGTTGGAAACCGATTTGGTCCGGCTCTTGATTGCCCGGCAATTTCGAATTTTATGTTTTATAATGGTCGAGGAATGCCGGTTCTTTCTCAAGCGGAAATTGTGGATTGTCATCGAGAAATCGGCAAGAAAACCAATCAGTGGGTTTTTGCCAATTATCTTTTATTTGCAATTGATCGTTGTTATGAACCGGAAGAGTCCGATGAAAGGATTTTTGAAACCGTTCTCTTTTATCTTGATTTATCTACGAAGTGTGAGAACTTTTATATTTTAGCCTTAAAATTTCGTATCGACTTAATTCGTTTTTTGGGTTTTTTGCCTCGGATACGATCTTGTGCGGTTTGTGGGAAACTATTTAAAAAAATTCCTCAAGGATGGAGTGTTGCATCAGGTGGAATGATTTGTGAAAAATGTTTCTCTTCGATAGCCGATATTCATTATTTACCTCCGAATATGATGACTCTCTTGGCGAAGTTAATGACTTTTTCCTGTGCCTCGTGTTTATCGATTCAACTGAGAGAAAACCAGTTTGCCTATCTTGATCGATTCGTATCTGAGTATCTCACTTATCATGTTGGAAAAAAAATTACCGAATGGAAAATATTTCTCGAGCGTTTTCAAGAAGCAAGTTGACACCCATAAAGGCAACTGATATATTAATACCTTGGTGTGTTTTTTGGGTAGGTGATGATACCATATACTTTCAAGATATAATTTTAACCCTCAGTCAATTTTGGAAAAAAAACGGCTGCATCATACAACAACCATATGATATTGAAGTTGGTGCTGGAACCATGAACCCGGCAACCTTTCTCAGGGTGATTGGACCAGAACCCTGGGGTGTTGCCTATTGCGAGCCTTCACGACGGCCAGCCGATGGACGTTATGGAGAAAATCCTAACCGTCTATACCAGCACTATCAATATCAAGTAATTATCAAGCCATCACCATCCGATATCCAGGATATTTATCTCAACAGTTTATATGAGTTAGGCATTAATCCTGCTGAACACGATATCCGCTTTGTTGAGGATAACTGGGAATCTCCCACTCTGGGAGCCTGGGGCTTAGGGTGGGAAGTGTGGTTGGATGGTATGGAAATCACCCAGTTTACCTACTTTCAGCAAGCTGGAGGTTTGGACCTAAAACCGATATCAGTGGAAATAACCTATGGTTTAGAACGAATCACCATGTATTTACAAGAGAAAGAGAATGTTTTTGATATTCAGTGGAACGAAATCCTCACTTATGGTGATGTTCGCTGGCAGGAAGAAAGAGAGCACTCGATTTATAGCTTTGAGCATAATGGAACTGATATTCTTTTTAAACTTTTTGAGTCTTATGAAAAGGAAGCTCAGCGGCTCTTAGAAAGAGAAATGGTTATGCCCGCTTATGATTATATATTGAAATGTTCTCATACTTTTAATCTTCTTGACTCTCGGGGTGGAATCAGTGTCCTGGAAAGAAGTCAGTATATGGGGAGAATTCGACAATTAGCCAACCAGTGCGCCCGCCTTTATTATCAACAAAGAGAAAAAATGGGTTTTCCCTGGTTAAAAAAGTCAAATTAGGTTAAGGTAAATCATGACTGATAAAAGAGATTTCCTTTTAGAAGTTGGAGTTGAAGAACTGCCTTCGAGTCTGATACCTTCGATATTTGAAGAAACCAAAAGTAGGTTTATCGAAAAATTGAAGGAATCACGGCTCCATTATGAGGATTTATATTTAGTCGGTACACCCCGACGAGTTGCCCTTATCATCAAGGGATTACAAGAACACCAAGAACCTTTGATTATGATAGTAAAAGGACCAGCGGCCAAGGTTGGTTTTTCTCCGGATGGAAAAGCTCTTCAACCAGCACTGGCATTTGCGCGGGCTCAAGGGATCGACCCTCAAGACCTTTTTATAAAAGAAACCGAAAGAGGGAAATATGTTTTTGGGAAAAAAGTGAGAGTTGGACAACCAACCAAAGAAGTATTGATCCAAATCTGTCCTATCATTTTACGTTCTTTAAACTTTCCTCGTTCCATGCTTTGGGGAGAGGGAAATTATCGTTTTGTTCGTCCCATCCGATGGTTGGTAGCACTTTTTGGAGAAGATGAAATTCCGTTTTCGGTAGCTGGTGTTTCTGCTTCTCGTTTCACTCACGGACATCGATTTTTATCAAAAAACTCTCAGGTTTTACACAAATCAACAGATTATATTCCAGTTTTGGGAAGCCTCAAGGTTATAGTGGATCCGGCCCAAAGAAGAACAATGATTGAAGAAGCGTTAGATAGAGAAGCCAAAAAGATTGGCGGTCATTGGTTGAAAGATGAGGACCTTATTAATGAAGTTACTTTTTTAGTAGAATATCCCGATGCAGCTTTGGGAAATTTTAACGAAAAATATTTAAAACTTCCCGCTTGCGTTCTCACTACGGTGATGAAACATCACCAAAAATATTTTGCCTGTGTTGATGATGAGGGGAAATTGCTTTCTCGTTTTTTGGTGGTTTTGAATCGACCGGCTTTTGGGTGTCAGAAAATTATTCATGGGAATGAAAGAGTGTTGAAAGCTCGACTTGAAGATGCTTTGTTCTTTTTTACCGAAGACCAGAAAAAAAATTTAGAGCAAAGAACCAAATTCTTAAGAGGAATAGTTTTTCAAGAAGGATTAGGCACCATGTGGGAAAAAACACTGCGCTTAAAATTCTTAGTTAAACGATTGGGGGCTTGTTTCCCTGGCAATGAAGACTCTCTCACCCATTTAGACCGGGCTGCTCTTCTAGCCAAAGCCGATTTGACCTGTGAAATGGTTAAAGAATTACCGGAATTGCAGGGTCATATGGGAAAGGTTTATGCTCAATTAGACCATGAAAATGACGAAATTGCCATTGCTATTAAAGAACAATACCTTCCCTCCCCGGGGCAGGAAGACTATCCGGAAACTTTTACCGGAAGTATTCTTTCCCTTGCTGATAAAATGGATAATATAGTTTCCAGTTTTTCTTTGGGGAGAGTACCCAGCGGTTCAACTGATCCTTTTGGATTAAGGAGACAAGCGCAGGGTATTTTTAATATTCTGTTAAACCGTCGTTGGTATTCAAACTTGCGAGAATGGATTGGTTGGAACTTAGCAATTTTAAAAGAACAGGGATTTGTAAATCCCGATCCTTCGGTGATAGATGATGTAATTCAGTTTATTGTTGGCCGGTTTCGTTATTATTTATTGGAAACTGGAATGAATTATTCCATTATCAATGCAGTATTAAGTGCCTCTTGTGATGATGTCTATGATATTTACCTGCGAATACATGCACTTCAAAAATTATTTGATAATAAAAGGAAATTTTTTGACGATATAATTACCGGCTTTTGTCGAGCCAACAACATCACCAAAAATTTTCAAGAACTTCCCTTAGTGGATACCAATCTCTTTGAAGAAGAAGTTGAACGCCAACTAAATAACACACTGCAAAGCGTAGAAAAAGATTTTTATCCAGCTATCCAACGAGGCGATTATATTTATGCCTGTGAATCTTTTTCAACCGTTATTCCGGTGCTCAACCGTTTTTTTGATGATGTGTTGGTTATGACCGAATCAGAATTAGTGCGCAACAATCGATTATCATTATTAAAAAAGATTGTTGAACTCTGGCAACCCATTGCCGATCTTTCTCAAATCGTTATTGAGGAGGAATCCAGGTGAGCTCCGAATTTTGTGATATTAAGACCAGTGATGATTTCAGTATATTTGTTGTTTCTGATGGAACGGGAAAAACTGCTTATTTAGCCGTACAAGCAGCACTTGCCCAATTTGATCTCCCTCGAGTTAAAATTTTACGGTTTGATCACGTAAAAAATAAAGAAGAAATATTTAGTATACTCGATATAACACGCCCTCAAAAGGATTTGGTGATTTATACTCTAGTCAACGATGATTTTGTCCAAGCACTAGTTTCTGAATCACTACATCGTCAAATTTTAGTATTGGATTTGTTGGGCCCGATTGTTAATTCTATCCGGAAGCTATCGACTCGATCTCCCCGGGGAGAACCGGGTTTGCTTCATGGCTCCAATAGGGAATCAGTGGCAATTACTGAAGCTGTAGAATATGCACTGGCGGAAAGTACCGGAGTAAGTTTTTCTCGGCTTAATGAGGCACAAGTCATCATTCTTACCGTATGGTTTCCCCATCGTGACGATTGCATTATGCAATTGGCAAAAAAGGGAATTAAATGTGGTTATATGATGCTTAACCCTGACCTTCCACTTCCACAGAACATGGAAGATATTTTGGGAAAAGACCCAGGGAAAATTGTCATCGGCTTTATAATGGAACCAGAACTTTTACAAAAGCTCCGTAATGAGCGCATTATGAACCTGGGTTTAAATTATATGGAATATAAAGCCAATCAAGAAGTTGTTCGACAAGAGATTAAATTTGCTCAAGACATATATCAAAAGTTAAATTGTCCGGTGATTGATATCACCAGTTTAAATAGTAAAGACATAATCAATCAGATTTTGCTTAAAATTCAAAAGCAAAGGGAGGAAGCAGAATGAAGAAGTACGTTTATTTTTTTGGTGAAGGCGATGCATCAATGAAGATGCTTTTGGGCGGAAAAGGTGCCAACCTTGCTGAAATGACCCGAATAGGTCTCCCCGTCCCTCCAGGATTTACCATTAGTACCGAAGCCTGTCATCATTATTACAAAAACAATGAAACATGGCCCGAAGGACTTGAAGAAGAGGTTAAAAAGAACTTAATTGAACTGGAAAAGAAGTCAGGAAAAAAATTTGGAGATCCAGTAAACCCGCTTTTAGTTTCAGTTCGTTCTGGCGCTCCGGCATCCATGCCAGGCATGATGGATACAGTTTTAAATTTAGGGTTGAATGAAAGCTCTCTTCAAGGTCTTGTTAAACTAACCGGTAATGAGCGCTTTGCCCTTGATTGTTACCGACGTTTTATCCAAATGTTCGGTGATGTGGTTATGGGTGTCGACCACGATAAATACGAAGAAATTCTCAGTGATGTAAAAAAACAGGTTGGTGTCAATCTCGATACCGATCTCACTGCTGAAGACTTAAAGGTAGTCATTTCACGATATAAAGAACTGTATAAAAAGGTGACTGGTGAAGATTTCCCTCAAGAGCCATTTGATCAATTAAAAAAATCCATCAATGCTGTTTTTAGTTCATGGAATAATAAAAGAGCTATCACCTACCGAAAGATCAATAAAATTCCTGAAAACTGGGGAACCGCAGTCAACGTTCAAATGATGGCTTTTGGTAATATGGGAAATGATTCGGGAACTGGCGTTGGTTTTACTCGCAATCCATCAACCGGTATAAAAGAATTCTATGGGGAATACTTGCTTAATGCTCAAGGTGAAGACGTGGTGGCTGGTATTCGAACTCCAAAACCAATTAAGGATATGGGGCAAGATCTTCCCGAGGACTTTGAAGAATTGAAGAAGATTTATTCTATATTAGAAGAACATTATCGGGATATGCAGGACTTTGAGTTTACAATTGAAAAAGGGAAGCTTTATATGCTTCAAACCCGAACCGGGAAACGAACCACCCAGGCGGCCATAAAAATAGCTGTAGACATGGTGAGTGAAGGATTAATTGATAAGAAAACAGCTGTAAAACGAATTGATCCGGCCTCTCTTAATCAACTCCTTCATCCCCAGATTGACCGAAGCGTTCCGTTGAGGGTTATCGCTAAAGGACTTCCAGCTTCACCTGGTGCAGCCAGTGGGAAGGTATATTTTGATGCTGATGACGCCGAACGGGAAGCCAATGAAGGAACTAAAGTTATTTTGGTTCGTCCTGAAACCACCCCTGATGATATTCATGGTGTCGTTGCTGCACAAGGGGTTTTAACCAGCCGAGGCGGAATGACTAGTCACGCTGCAGTAGTTGCTCGAGGAATGGGAAAACCCTGTGTTGCCGGTTGTGAAGCGGTAGTTATCGATCTCGATAAAAAACAATTTCAGGTTAATTCTTTGGTCGTCAAAGAAGGAGACTATATCAGTATCGATGGTGGGAAAGGCGAAGTCATTTTAGGACAAGCCAAAACCATTCCACCTCAACTTTCCGAAGATTTCCAAAAGCTTTTAGGTTGGGCTGATAGCATTCGAAAACTGGGTGTTCGTGCTAATGCCGATACACCAAATGATGCTCGTAAAGCGATCGAATTCGGTGCTGAAGGAATTGGTTTGTGTCGGACCGAGCATATGTTCATGGCACCCGATCGTTTACCAGCAGTACAGGAAATGATCATAGCTCAGAACGTTGAAGAACGAAAAAAAGCCTTGGCAAAAATTGAACCAATGCAAAAAGGTGATTTTAAAGAGATATTTAAGGTTATGGAAGGAAAACCAGTAACCGTTCGTTTAATCGATCCTCCTCTTCATGAATTTCTGCCTAAATTAGAGGATCTCTTGGTCGAAGTAACCACTTTACGGGTGAAAGGAATCAGTGGTTCTGAACTCGAGGAAAAAGAGAAGATGCTCAAGATCGTGCGTGGACTTCATGAAGTCAACCCGATGTTGGGTCTCCGCGGTTGCCGATTGGGAATAGTATATCCAGAAATTGTCGAGATGCAGGTTCGGGCAATCATCGAAGCAGCTTGTGAGCTCGACAAAGAAGGAGTAAAAGTTCTTCCAGAAATTATGATTCCATTGGTAGGTCACCAGAACGAGATCAAAATCCAAAAAGAAATTTTGGAAAAAGTAGCCAAAGAAGCTTTGGATCGACATCAGTCGAAAGTTCAGTATAAATTTGGAACCATGATTGAAATCCCTCGAGCAGCAGTAGTCGCCGATCAGATTGCTGAATACGCTGAGTTTTTCTCCTTTGGGACCAACGACTTAACCCAGATGACCTTTGGGTACAGCCGAGATGACGCTGAAGGCAAGTTCCTTTTCTTCTATGAAGAAAATGGTATTCTGCCCGAGGATCCTTTCCAATCCATTGATCTTGATGGAGTTGGTGAGTTAATGAAGATGGGTGTTCAAAAAGGGAGACAAGTCCGACCAGACCTCAAATGCGGGATCTGTGGTGAACATGGTGGTGATCCGAAGTCGGTTATGTTCTGTCATACTATTGGATTAAACTATGTCAGCTGTTCACCTTTCCGTGTTCCTTTGGCTCGTTTGGCAGCCGCTCATGCGGTAATCGAAGAAGAAGGAAAAGTGAAGGATACATCTAAGTTCGATAAGTAAACATAATTATTGAACCGAAATAAACCGGACTGGTATATACCAGTCCGGTTTTTCAGGTGATCGCTTGGAAATTGCTACGATCAAAAGATTTTGGGAAAACTGGGAAGCTCAAACCCTCTCGCCGCTGGCAACTTTGAGTACCAAAAGCCGAGGTCGTGAGCACCCTGAAAAAGAATGTGAATTACGGAATTGCTTTCAAAGAGATCGTGACCGAATCATCCACAGCAAGTCTTTTCGACGACTCAAGCACAAAAGCCAGGTTTTTTTAAGTCCGGAAGGCGATCATTATCGTACCCGGCTTACCCACACCCTGGAAGTCTCGCAAATTTCTCGGACTATTGCTCGAGGGCTAAGGTTGAATGAAGACCTAACCGAGGCGATCAGCCTTGGTCATGATCTGGGGCATACCCCTTTTGGGCATGCCGGCGAGGAAGCCCTCCGGGAAATACATCCGGGAGGTTTTAAGCATAATGAACAAAGTTTACGAGTTGTTGAGTTTATCGAAAGAGATGGAAAAGGTCTAAATTTGACCTGGGAGGTGAGAGATGGTATCCTTCGGCATTCCAAGACCAGGGATTTAAATATGGAGAAAGTTTCCAAAGAAAATTTACCCCAAACCTTGGAAGGCCAAGTAGTTAGATGGTCAGATATGATAGCCTATGTAAACCACGATATCGATGACGCTATACGAGCTGGTGTTATCACTCAAGATGACCTTCCCCAGGATTGTTTAGAAGTTTTGGGGAAAAGCCATCGAGAAAGAATTAATCGAATGGTGAAAGACGTTATTCTTAACAGCGTTGAAAAATCTCCAGTGACCATGAGCATTCCAGTTCGGAACGCCACCCAGGAATTACGAAAGTTTCTATTTGATACGGTGTATTTTGGAGAATATCAACAGTTAGAAAGAGAAAAAGCGAAACGATTAATAAAAGAGCTTTATCAATTCTTTTTGGAAAATTTAGATATCTTTGAAAAGGAATATCGGGTTAATTTTTATCACCAAGATACCGATATAATCGTATGTGATTTTATTTCGGGGATGACTGATCGATATGCCATGGCCATCTACCGGAAATATTTTATTCCATTTTCCTGGCCGCAGGAAGGAATGGGAAAAGAAATCAACTGAATGAATAGTAGTAATTCAGAAGGGAGGATTATATTGTGGGATTAGCAGTATTTGCAACTATAGCTGGTTTAATAGCGGTTATATATGCAGTTTATTTGATTATGAAAATTAATACGTTTGATGCCGGTAATGAAAGAATGAAAGAGATTTCCCATGCTATTCAGGAAGGGGCTATGGCCTTTCTCAAAAGGGAATACTTCTTTTTGGTTTTTTTTGTTATCGGAATGTTTATCCTCCTCACTTTTACCCGAGGAATTGTTGAAGCCATTTGTTATCTTTGTGGTTCGATTTGTTCAGTATTAGCCGGTTTTGTGGGAATGAGAGTTTCAACCAGAAGCAATGCCCGAACCACGCAGGCTGCAACCCAAGGAATAGGTCAAGCTCTCAAGGTGGCTTTTTCCTCAGGTACTGTTATGGGAATGTGCGTAGCTGGTTTTGGACTTTTGGGGTTAGGAATTCTTTATCTGATCGTTCGAGATGCTGATATTATCAACGGTTTTGC
>NZ_DAOLQM010000018.1:14075-17448 GCF_035418125.1 Atribacter sp.
GAAAAAGGGTTGGCAGCAGCACTGAACCGTGGTACTTATATCAGTGGTGCTCTGGTGATTGTTATCAGTTTGATTGCCTCCCTTTTAATCTTAAAGACAACTGGACCCTTTGTGGCGACGATTGCCGGTTTGATTGCCGGTATTATCATCGGATTAACTTCTCAATACTACACTGCCAGCGATTACAAGCCAGTCAAGGAATTAGCCGAAAACTCTAAAACCGGTCCGGCTACCGTGATCATCAATGGTTTAGCGCTTGGCATGGAAAGCACTCTTCTTCCTACGGTGTTGGTTTGTGCAGCCATTATGGTGGCTTATTGGGCAGCTGGAGTCTATGGTATTGCCATTGCTGGAATTGGTATGCTCTCCATTACTGGTATAATTGTTGCAGTTGATGCTTATGGACCGGTTGCTGATAATGCCGGCGGAATTGCTGAAATGGCTGAGCTGGATCCCAAAGTAAGAAAAATTACCGATTCACTCGATTCACTCGGAAATACCACAGCTGCTATTGGAAAAGGATTTGCGATTGCTTCGGCAGCTTTAACTGCCTTAGGGTTATTTGTAGCCTATTCCCAAACTGTTAAGCTCAGTGTGATTGACATCCTGAATCCCCGAACGGTAGTTGGTCTTTTCATTGGTGGCATGTTGCCCTTCTTGTTCTCGTCGATGTCAATGAAAGCAGTTGGTGCTGCAGCATTTAAAATGGTTGAGGAAGTACGCCGGCAATTCCGAGAAATCAAGGGGTTGATGGAAGGAAAAGCCAAACCCGATTATGCCCGTTGTGTCGACATCAGCACCAAAGGGGCTATTACTCGGATGATCGTTCCTGGGTTGATGGCGGTCTTGGTTCCTCTCTTTGTTGGAATTATCTTGGGGAAAGAAGCCTTAGGTGGTCTTCTAGCCGGTGCCATTGTTACTGGTTTGATGCTGGCGATTATGATGGCGAATGCTGGTGGTGCTTGGGATAATGCCAAAAAATATATTGAAGGTGGTTTCTTGGGTGGCAAGGGAACTTCGGCTCATTCGGCAGCAGTAGTCGGCGATACGGTTGGAGATCCTTTCAAGGACACTGCTGGTCCCTCACTCAATATTTTGATCAAATTAATGACTATTGTAGCATTGGTTTTTGCACCACTCTTTTTAAGGTAAGTGATAAGCTTAGATTTGTTTCGGTATAAACTTAGCTCGGGGTTATGAGAAAAACCCCGAGCTTTCGTAGTTTTTAATTCTGGAAATTCATTTTTTTCTTTCTTTTCTCCTGATGGGTGAGATTAAGGCGAGGGGGAAATTACGTCCTTCTTAAAATAGGCATTGTTAATCAGAGGGGAATCTTGGTTTATAATTAATTAAAAATTATAAGAGGTTTTTCTTTGGCTATTCAAGATCAAACTTTAGAAGAAATTAAAAATCGGATCGATATTGTTGAGCTCATCTCCAGTTATGTAGATTTAAAACCAGCCGGAAAAAATTATCGAGGCCTTTGTCCTTTTCACGATGAAAAAACTCCTTCTTTTACCGTTTCACCGGAAAAGGGAATTTTTCATTGTTTTGGATGTGGCGCTGGGGGGAGTATTTTTAATTTTATCATGAAAGTAGAAAATCTTTCTTTTCAAGATGCGGTGATTCATTTATCTCAAAAAGCAGGCATTGAACTTCCCACCTTAAGGCGGAATATACAGAACAAGGAATATCGACAAAAAGGGAAAATAATACAGTTAAACCAAGTTGTGCAAAAATATTATTATGATTCACTCCTTCATTCTGAAGATCCATTGGCACGAACATCAAGGCAATATCTCTTTCAAAAAAGGGGCATCAAACCGTCGTCAGCTGAACAATTCGGACTTGGTTATTCACCAGCAGATGGAAAGGCAATTATCGAGTATTTGTATCAACAGGGATTTAATGGGAACGATTTTATCCAGGCAGGGATAGGAAATGTCATTAAAAAGGGAGAATTGTATGATCGATTCCGAGGACGAATAACTTTTGCGCTTCACGACAGCAATGGAGAGATTGTAGGCTTTGCTGGAAGAACCCTTCTTGAAAATGAGAATCCTAAATATATCAATAGTTCTGAAAGCCCAGTTTTTTCTAAAGGAAACAATTTATATGGTTTATTTGCCACGAAAAGCGACATACGAAAAACTAAGACGGTCATATTAGTTGAAGGATACATGGATTTCCTATCCCTTTTCGAGAACCAGATAACCAATTGCGTGGCATCGATGGGGACAGCCTTAACGGCTCATCAAGCAACTCTTATCAGGAGGTTCGCTGAAGAGGTTGTTATCTGCTATGATTCAGATAATGCCGGAAGAATGGCAACTTTCCGGGGAATAGATATTTTAACCAAAAAGGGATTATCGGTTAAAATAGCAGTGTTACCATCTCCCTATGATCCTGATACTTACCTTCGCAAGAAAGGAAGAGAAGCGTTTTTAGAAATTCTAGAACAAAAAAAACCAATTTTTGATTATCAATTGGAATTATTGTTGAATGAATATGGTTCTAAATCATTAGAATCACAAATTCATATCATTCGCGGTCTTCTTCCTTCCATCAATGCTATGACTGATTCCATTGAAAGGTCTTTAAAAATACGTTCTTTGGCTCAGTACCTAAAAATTCCTGAATCATTAATCTATAATGTTTTAAAGGGAACTCGGGAGAGCGAGAAAAAAGTAAAACTCTTTAAAACAGCCCAAAAAGATGCTATTCACGGAGCAATAAAGGCCGAAAAAATACTGGTAAAATTTCTTTTAGAAGAGCCAACCGTCAGAAGTATGATTTGTGACCAGGTACCAGCTGAGTATTTTTCTGTTCCAGAACACCGGAGAATATATCAGGCGATTTTAAGTAATTTGGGTGAGGAGTTTTCTCTATCTGACCTGATTAATGTATTTTCTGGAGATGAGTCGATGTCGTCTTGTATTTCAGCTTTGGGTTCTACGGAAACCGAATGTTACGAGATGAATGAAGAGTTAATTCAAAGCCTGATCAAAACTCTAAAAAGAGCGGAATTAAGAAGAGAACGATCAATACTGGCTAGTGAATTAGCTCAGCAAGCCGATTATGAATCCAAACTTTTGATTGGAAAGCGGATAGAAGAAATAGATAAAGAAATACAAGGGTTAAAAACCTGTTCTTGATTTTTTTATTTAAAAGAAGGAGATAAGCGTTCATGCCACGGTTGTGGCACCAGATGAGGATGAAAATAGGTATACGCCGATCAATTTCCCCCTTTAGCAAAGGGGGTTAGGGGAATTTGAATTTTTTACTGCTTCGTCATTGTGAGGAACGGAGTGACGTGGTAATCTCATCCACCCACTCCGTCATTCTGAGGAGCGTATTATGCGACGTGAGAATC
>NZ_DAOLQM010000019.1:0-17266 GCF_035418125.1 Atribacter sp.
GAAATGAATTTCCCCCTTTAGAAAAGGGGGTTAGGGGGATTTGAGTTTTTGGAAACCAATCGAATCCCTCTCAATCTCCTTTTAGCCAAAGGGAGAGGCCAATATAATAGGGTATTTGTTTGAAATGGTATTTTCATGATAGCCAATGAATGGTTATTTAATTCTCCTGGGTAGGAGAAAACTGAAATATGGAAGTACTTATTTTAATGATTATTGGTTTCAATACTGATCGCTGTTGCTAATCATTCATCACTGTCTTTAAAGGATAAAAGGAAAGGGTAGAACCAGAGTATGAATTTTTCACGCTTTCTCGCTCGACGCTTGGGATATTCAATATTTGTTCTCATCGGATTATCGATTGTGGTCTTTATCATAGCTCGAATGGTACCAGGAGACCCTGCCCGGGCAGCCCTCGGACCTCGAGCTTCTCAGGAGGCAGTTGATAAACTACGAGAAAAGCTTCATCTTGATGAATCTTTGGTTGTTCAATATGCCTTTTGGATTAAGTCAGTTTTTCAGGGTGACTTGGGTGAATCCTTACTCACTCGACGTCCAGTTATCGAAGATATAAAAGAATTTTTACCCGCCACCCTTGAGTTGGCACTTTTCTCCGGTTTATTTATGGCTTTTTTTGGAATCCTCTTAGGAATACTATCGGCTCGACACAGTAATACCTGGGTTGATAATCTGATAAGAGTTTTCGCTTATATTGGTATAGCAACTCCAGCATTCGTTGTTGCCATTATTCTATTACTAGTCTTTGGCATGTATTACCAGGTATTTCCAACCATCGGTAGGTTAAGCCAGTGGGTTGATGCCCCAACCAAAATTACCGGGCTAATAACCATTGACAGTTTGCTCACCGGAAATCTAACTGCCTTTTTAGATGCTTTAAAACATCTAATGCTTCCCGCGTTTAGCCTTGCTTTAGGAGGAATGTTTCAAGAAGCTCGTATCACCCGTTCCAGCATGTTGGAAAACTCAAAAAAAGACTATGTCTCAGCTGCTCGGTCCTATGGTATCCCGGAGCGAACGGTAATCTTTAAATACCTTTTCAAGCCTTCCATTATCCCAACCGTCTCTATCCTTGGTTTAGATTTTGCATCTTTAATGGGAAATGCTTTTTTAGTCGAACTTCTGTTTAACTGGCCGGGTATTTCCCGTTACGGAATTAATGTCATGCTTCGCAAAGATGTTGATGCCATAATCGCGGTAATTATGGTCCTAGGAATTGTTTTTACTCTTATCAACATTATTGTCGATATCATTGTTGCCTATCTCGATCCACGAATCCGATTAGTTGAAAGAGGAGATTAATTGCAATGAATCTATCCCCAAAAAAATCCAAAAGAACCAAAAGCGGTAAAGCTTGGTATAAATTCTCTCGGAATCCTCTCTCGGTTGTGGGTTTAGTAATTGTCCTTTTTGTAATTTTTAGTGCTTTGCTTGCGCCTTGGGTTACTCCCTATCCTGCTCATTCCGGAAAATACGTAAACTATGGGGAAGCCAATTTTTCTCCATCGATACAACATCTATTTGGTACAGATGTTTTTGGCCGTGATGTGTTCACCCGAACCATCTATGCTTTTCGCTCATCATTAATTATGGGAATTGTTGTTCTCGCAATCGTTGTCCCAATTGGAGTTACCCTTGGTCTTTTAGCTGGTTATTTCAAAGAAACCTGGATAGATGTCTTGATCATGAGAATAACCGATATCTTTCTTTCGGTGCCTCCTCTAATACTCGCCTTGGCCATTACTTCAGTTCTTAAACCCAATTTAACCAATGCTATGTTAGCCGTTTCAGTAATGTGGTGGCCGTGGTATACCCGGTTGGTTTATGGGATGGCCACCTCTTTACGGAATGAATATTTTGTTCAATCAGCAGAGCTATTGGGGGCGAGTAAGTTTCACGTCCTTTTTAAAGAAATACTCCCCAATTGTCTATCAACCATTTTGACCAAAATGACCCTTGATATGGGTTGGGTTATCCTTATCGGAGCATCACTTTCTTTTGTTGGATTAGGAGAGCAAGCTCCTAAGGCAGCCCTGGGATCCATGGTTGCTGATGGAGCAAAATATCTTCCTGAATATTGGTGGATCTCGGTATTCCCGGGTTTAGCTATCATGCTGATTGTTTTAGGATTCAACCTCCTTGGTGACGGCATCAGCGATTTATTTTCAATGGAGGAAGCCTAAACATGTCTCAACTTATTCTTGACATCAAAAATCTAACCGTTAACTTTCGTGTTTATGGTGGGTATTTAAAAGTATTAAATGAAGTTAATTTCTCGGTTGTACAAGGAGAAAAAGTAGGTCTCGTCGGTGAAACTGGCTGTGGAAAAACTACCACCATGAAAACCGTCATGGGTATTCTTCCTCAACCTCCAGGGAAAATAGCCCAAGGTGAAATTTTTTTCCAAGGAAAAAACGTTCTTACCATGAAGAAATCCGAGATTGAAAAAATGCGTCAAACTGGAATATCAATGATATTCCAAGATCCAACCGCCGCCCTCAATCCGGTTTTTACCATCGGACAACAACTTTATGATGTGGTGCAACATTCCCAGTCAAGCGATGATGGCCAATCTCGCCTTTCTGCCCATGAAGTCTCGATACGAGCACTCCAGGACGTTTCTCTCCCTGATCCAAAACGCATATTAGACAATTATCCTTTGCAATTAAGTGGGGGCATGCGGCAACGAGTCTGCATTGCCCTTGCCATCGCCAGGGCCAAACAGTTACTCATAGCTGATGAGCCGGGAACCTCTTTAGATGTGACTATTCAAGATCAGATTTTAAGATTGCTCAATCAAATTGCCGCTGAAAAACAAATGGCGATCATTTTAATTTCTCATTCTCTGGGTGTGATTCGTGAATGGACCAATCGGGTTTATGTTATGTATGCCGGATCAATCGTTGAAGAATCAACAACTGAAGAGTTATTTTCCCATCCCCTCCATCCTTATACTCGATCATTAATGGATTGTGTCCCCAAATTAACCGGCGGAGGAACCGCCGAGGGGATTCCCGGAAGAATTCCCGATTATTTTAATCCGCCTACTGGTTGTCGTTTTCATCCTCGTTGTCCTCATGCTTTTGCTTTGTGCTCTGAAAAAAAACCCGCCCTATATCATGTCAACGACACTCATCAGGTAGCATGTTATCTCTACCAGGAGGTAAACCAGTGAACGCAGTACTTGAAGTAAAAAAACTTAAAAAATATTTCTCGACTACCAAAGGAGTTGTAAAAGCAGTCAATGATGTCAGTTTTTCTATTACACCGGGTGAAACTCTCGGACTAGTTGGAGAATCGGGTTCGGGAAAGAGTACGGTTGCTTATACCGTTATGGGACTCTATCAACCAAGTGGTGGTCAGATTCTTTTCCAAGGGC
Organism: Atribacter sp.; assembly: GCF_035418125.1. NCBI lineage: Bacteria > Pseudomonadati > Atribacterota > Atribacteria > Atribacterales > Atribacteraceae > Atribacter > Atribacter sp. Next base: position 3,395 of record NZ_DAOLQM010000019.1, read on the forward strand.
AAGATGTTGCTATCTCTCACCACAAAAGAAAACGAATATTAAAAAAAGAACTACAAATCGTTTTCCAGGACCCGGGATCTTCGCTTAATCCAAGACAAACCATAGAAAACATCTTAGCCCTGCCCATTCGTCTTCACGATAGGGATTATAAAAAAGGGATTGCTGAAAAAGTGCAAGAAATATTGTCCTTAGTAGAACTTCCCGTCGAGTATATGGAAAAATATCCTCGTTCTCTTGGGGGTGGTGAAAAACAGATGGTGGCTATTGCTAGGGCTCTTGCAACCAATCCTTCACTCATTGTTTTAGATGAACCAACCTCAGCTCTGGATGTATCAATTCAGGCAAAAATTATCCATAAACTCATTGAAATCCAACAAGAAAAAAACTTGGGATACCTATTCATTACCCATGATTTAAGCTTAATGAGAAATATTGCCCACCGTGTCGCTATCATGTACCTGGGTCGTATAGTTGAAACAGCACCGGCTCAACAGTTTTTTGAAACTCCTTATCATCCTTATACCCGAATGCTGATATCCTCGATTCCGGTTGTCTCCTCAGAAGAAGAAAAATTAAAACCAGGAAAAATCCCTTCAATGGGGGAAATCCCTAGTCCAGTAAATATACCCGCAGGTTGTGTATTTCATCCTCGTTGTGTTAATCGGATGCCGATTTGTGATCAAGAGGAACCAATCGATTTTGAGATCAAACCAGGTCATTGGGTAAAATGCCATCTCTGGTCTCCTAATAAATAATTGATTTCTAATCATAGAATCATTGAAAAATTTTTTACTCATAACCCTTTAGATGGAACAACTCTACGGTATAATGATAAGAAGAAATATGAAGGAGTGAGTGCTATGAAGATGGCTTCCGTTTTGTGTATAAGCATGTTGATACTGGCGCTTGTTTTTCCAGCCTATGGCCAAGACCAGGTAGCATCACCTTTAGTAAAAGACTTGGAAAATATGGAACGCATACTTTATGGTGTTCCAGAAACTGGAAGTGTTTTAATCCGTACTGAAAACCTTGAGAGAGATTTAATTGGTGATACCCTGTCAGGAACTTTAATGGAAAGGCTCAATACTCTGAAAACCTTCATTTTAACCGGTACACCCGAAGAACCTTCTTTAGATTTTAAACTCAAGTCAATTCGACTTTCTCTCAATACTGCCGAGCAGAAAACTGGAATTTTAACCGCTCAACTGGACGAATTTGAACAGCTCATATTTGGTGTTCCCAGCGCCGAACCTATCGGTGTCCGGGTTGATAAGCTTTACCGAACCGTAGTAAATACTTCCTACACATCAAATTTCCAGGTTACCGTTCCTGTTTCTTCTTTAGTAAAAGTTAGTATTCAAACCAATTTAAATTCAGAAAAAAATAATGTTGGCGACCCAGTTCCTTATGTTTTAATCGAAGATTTTATTGTAAATGATATTCTTATAGCTCCAGCTGGAACCGAAGGAGAAGGCTGGATCAGCAAAATCCGCCGCAAAGGAAATTTCGGAAGAGCTGGTATGATTCAAATTGATTTTGGGTCAATCACCAGTCTTGATGGTACCCCAATAGTTCTTACTTTGGGAGATAAAGCTATTCAAGAAAATAAAGCATTTGCTTATGCAATTGGAACCAGTATTGTTGGCCTGGTCGCACTTGGTCCGATCGGAGCCGTAGCTGGATTTTTAATCAATGGGGAACCAGCCAAAGTTGAATCAGGTAGTGAGCTATTTGTGGAAACCACTCAGGAATTGGTTGTATCCGGCCCAATTGCTTCGTCAGTTTCATATCAAACCTATCAAGATCAAGGTTATACCACAACCGAAATTGACACTTACCAACCCTCCTATAATCAAGATCAAAATATCCCGGAGGTAGAAATTGAAGTTAAGCCAGTTGAGACTTGGGATGCTGAAGAAGATATCGAAGAAACAGTTGATGTCACCAGCATTGCCACACCAATTCCAATTCAACAATCCAAACCATCACCAACATCGGGTATTGATATCGAAATTAAACCCTACCAGGAAGGAGATTTTTAAAAATATGAATAAAAAAACCCTCATCCTTTTGTTCCTAATTCCTTGTATTGTTGTTTTATTTATTAGCTTTACATCCTTAGCAAAAACCGATGCCGACAAAATTTATTCTCAAACCCAAAAAAAATGGACCCAAAGTCAAACCGTTGGGGATGCTTTCTCGGTAAAAGCTGTATTTTGGAATCCAGAATTGGTGCAGGCCTGGGTCGCCAAATACGGAGCTGAAAATCTCCTTTCTTTGGAAGAGCAAACTGCTTATCATCGTGACTTCATACAAAGAGAGCGTTTTCAACGATATTTAGTTTTTGATGTAACCATTGAAAAACTCACGGGACCCGCTCTTTTCCCTTTGAATTTTACTAAAAACACCTATTTAATCGACGATCAAGGCAATAAGTATTACCTACTTGAGTTCCCTCGTGAATTTGATGATAAAATTTTTGACAAAGTATCAGGAAAAATGTATTTCAGTCGAATCGGGAAGAATGATCAACCAATAGTTGGCCCAGATACCAAAAAAATTACTCTTCATTTTTCTCATTTGTCAATCGAACCTTCTTATGTCGCTCAAAATGTCGAACTCATTTGGAAAGATCCTTATATTCCTCCTGATTACACCCAAGTAAGTTGGCAACCAGAACTTGAAGAAGAAATCCTCCGTTTGCAAGAAAGAATTATTCTGCTGGAAGCAGAAAAAAAAGAGTTGATTGAAAATCAAAAATTGATTGAATCTGAAATTGAAAATGTAAAAAATAAAATCGAGGAGCTGCAAGCAAACCTAAAGCAATGAACCAACTTCATCTCTTTTTTATAAAAGCGATGAAAAAACCAGTATTGGTCGCTTTTTTTCTATTATTAACTATTCCTTTAACGACAAGCATCGGAGCAAAAGAAGGCATTCGAATTAATGCCGATACTCTCCTTTATGACGATGCCGGTTCGCAGGTTGAAGCCATTGGAAATGTCCACCTATCCTGGAAGGATATTTCTTTTGCAACCAATCAGCTGCTTTTTCGGTTTGATACATCTGAAGCCTTTATTCCAGGCTTTATAAAGGCTCGCTTTGGTAATTATCAAATTAGTGCAGAAAAAATGTACTACAACTTTCAAACCAGAAATGGTTGGTTTGAAAGCGCAGAATTGGTATATGAATTAAGCGAAGGAGGAAATCTTTACTTTCGAGGTTCGAAGATCGAGTATCAAAAAGGAAAATGGACCGGTACCGACCTATTGGTTACCGGATGTCCACATTCACCTCCCTTATACAGCGTTCGTGCTAAGGAAGTTTTAATCTATCCACAGGATCGGATATTAATCAGCGGATTAGGGTTTTTCATCAAAGAAAAAAGAATTATTCAACTACCTGCCTATTCCCGGCTCCTCAACAATCATGGTTCTAATTTTATACCGAGCTTGGGTTACCAAAGAAAAAAGGGGCTCTTTGTTGAAGGCAACTATGAATATCTTTTCTCGGAAAACTTGTTATTTCAGGCTAATCTATACTATTCCACCTTACAAAGCAGTCGAATAAGTAGTGACATAACCCTTCAGTATCCCTATGTTGAAGCACGGATATTTATTGATCTTTGGCAAAATGAAGAGTCTACCATGGGGGGTTATGCTCATTATCAAAAAAATGGATTATCTCTCTGGATGTTAGGTATTGAAAACGAAAGGTTTAATGATGAAGTCATCAGTCGTTTACCCCAATTCATCGCTTCTTACCGTACTGAATCTGAAAATGGATTTTTTATTGAAGCGAATTTAAGTTATGGAAAATTTTCCCAGGGTGATATGAGTACTTGGCGAAACGATGTTTATTTAAGCGCAGGATTGGAAAAAAAGAACTACGGGGGAGAAATTTTCTATCAAAACATTAACCTTTCCGTTCTTGATGATGCAACTGTTTGGGGAGGAAAGGTCTGGGCGGAAAAAGAATTTTCTTCTCATTTTAGCGCAGGAATATTTTATGAATATACTCAAGTAAATGGAGAAACCTATTTTTTCTTTGATCCCAAAGATACTAATATTTTCGGTTTGGAGTTGGTTTATGGTAATCTTGACCAAACTTATCTTCGACTTCGAGGCGAGTATGATCTTAATATTGGAGGCCTTGGTGATATTATTGCCGGTATCGGATTAGGAAGTAAAGAGTTTTCTGTAGGCATGGAGACTATTTACTCCTTTCCCGATCAAAACTGGGAAGAGCGTCGTTATTATATTCGAAAACAGTTAGAAGAATGTATCGATATTGAAGCTTCTTATTGGGAATCTGACCAAACCTTTTTTGTAAGTGTTAATCTGGCTGGACTTGATCAGAAAAAACACATCGAGAGCTTATTTGATGAGCAAGAAGAATACGACCTTTTTAATCTGAATCGTGAAAACTAATAAATGATAAAACAAGATTAATAACTATTGAACCATTGAAGAATCGGAACGAAAATGAGTTCCCAAAGAGATTGGATTTCTTAAGGCTGCTTCAACGACCAATAAACCGGAATCAACACTATTTTCAAATTCAAGGAGAGAGCCAGATACACCTAATTGGTTTTTCAGTTGAACTGCTTGTTTTTTTAAACCACGAAGCACTTCTAAGGCGTACTTTAACCCCGATTGATCCCGAATAAGTCCGGCGAATTTCCACATGGTATCTTGAATAATTTTCCGCATACTTTCCAAAATTGCCTCAGGTGGAGGATTTCCGCAAGAATATTCGAACGGTATTATTCGAGGTTGTTCCTTGGTAGCTGGATTTTTTATAATATCATGAGAAGCTCGGTAAGCAAAGGTTAATCCTTCTAAAAGACTGGTAGAAGCCAAGCGATTGGCACCATGCACACCAGTGCAGGCAACTTCGCCAATAGCATAGAGACGTTTAATCGAGGTACGGCCAAAACTATCGGTAAGTATTCCCCCACAGCAAAAATGAGCTCCTGGGGCAACTGGTATCGGTTCTCGGGTAATATCAATCCCTCGGTATAAACATTCTTCATAGATGGTTGGGAAGGTTGCCTTTATTTTTTCCGGTGAAATCACATGACAAAGATCAAGAAAAACACAATGGGAATTCTGGGTGAGCATTTCTTCAAAGATTGCCCGGGAAACCACATCACGAGGCGCCAAGCTTCCCAAATGATGATATTTATGCATAAAAGCTTTCCCTTCATGATTAACGAGTTCAGCTCCCTCGCCTCGAACCGTTTCAGAAATAAGAAAAGTCTGGGAATATTCAGGACTAAAAAGAAGGGTAGGGTGGAATTGAACATATTCCATATTTTGCAGGATGGCTCCAGCTCGATTCGCTATAGCATAACCATCACCGGTATTCCAAGGTCCTCCAGTTGAATATTGATAAAGAGAATTTAATCCTCCAGTAGCAAAAATGGTTGCCCGAGCAAAAAAGGGTATTATAGTCCTTTTGCGAGGATCCAGCAAATAAACACCCAGACACTCCGGAGTTTCATAGCGAGATCGAGATGAAAATTGGTAGCGATTGGAAAGAATCAAGCCAATTGCATAGGTGTTTTTTTTAACCTCGATAAGATGTTCCTCGAGGATTCCTTCATGAAGTGCTTTTTGAATAGCTCTTCCAGTACAATCCTTAACATGAAGAACACGCCTTTGAGAATGCGCTGCTTCCTGAAAAAGATCCCATTCTCCCTGTTCATTTTCCTCAAATGGAACCCGTAGTTTTTGAATAAATAATCTTTTAACCAGCGAAGGACCAATCTTAGCTAACACTTTAGCACTTTTTTCTAAGGCACTTCCATCAGAAGCATTAAGAATATCTTGCTCGAGAATCTTCCAAGAATCATTTTTGCCTCGATATACAATCCCTCCCTGGGCTTTTTCGGTGTTAGTTTCCTCAAGCGATTGTCCCTTACTGACCAATAAAACTCGTTGAGATTTTTCTGCCAGAAAAAGGGCAGCACTACTTCCTGCAATTCCGTTCCCAATAATCAAAGCATCATAATACATCTTTGACTTCTTCTACCTCCAAATTCAAGTCCAACCAAATGGCGTGATGGGTAATATATCCAGTAGAGATGATATCAACACCTTGTTTTGCAATTTCCCTTACCGTTTCTAAACTGACACCTCCCGAAGCCTCTACGATCGATCTTTTATTAATCATTTTTACTGCTTCTTTAATTTGTCCTATATTCATATTGTCCAGCATAATAACATCAGCCTTTTCTTCGATTGCCTCACTCACTTGTAGTATATTTTCACATTCAACCACGATTCGTGCCGTAAAGGGAATAGCAGGTCTAACTCTTTGAATGGCATCCTTTACCGATCCACAAATCGAAATATGGTTATCCTTGATAAGAGCACAATCGTATAAGCCGAGACGGTGATTTACTCCACCCCCACAACGGACAGCGTACTTTTCAAAGATCCTCAAACCAGGACTAGTCTTTCTTGTGTCAGCTATTTTTACCGGTAAACCCTTAACCGCTTCGACAAACTCTCGAGTTTTTGTAGCAATTCCACACAGTCTTTGTAATAAATTAAGGGCAACCCTTTCTCCCATCAAAATTGCCCGGGTTTGCCCTATAATTTCCATAACGCAATCACCACTTTTAAATTCTTCACCTTCTTCAATAAGAGTCTTTTCATTCGTCTGAGGGTCTATGAGGTTAAAAAGGCGAATCGCAAATGGACCTCCTGACATTATTCCTTTTTCTTTAGCAATAATTCTTGCCCGCACCGGCTTTAAGCTAAGGTCTCCCAAACCTTGGGTAGTAATATCATCAAAACCTAAATCTTCTTCTAAAAATATTTGCAACCTTCGGTCGACGTCCCATGGAACCAAACCTCTCACTCGTTCATCATCCTTCCCATTCTAAAAATAAATTCTATTTATTTTATCATGGATTGTTCCTTCTTTCTTTTTTTTATTGATATATATATGGTTTTCAGTTTGGTGTAGTTTTATTTCTTAGAAATCTTTGGTCTTCAACAACTCCCCAAAGAAGATAGGCAGCAATCCTTTCTATGGTTCCTGTTGTTCCAAATCGGCTTTTTAAAAAATTGTTGTATTCATAAAAATTGTTGGTATTTTTTAAATAAACGAACATTTCTTGAGGATGATTCCGATCCAGAGGTATGACTTTTTTATTTATACCAACCGCTTGTATGGTGTAAAGATCATCCATTGATAAAATAAGATCGGATTGAACCAAGGTTTCGCTCTGAAAAAGAGTTAAATTAATATAGTATGGGTTTTTCCAAAGATATCCTTCCAATATTTCTCCTTCTAAACTTTTTGATAAATTCCATCCCAATCGACTTGCTATGGCAGTAATTGCCTGCATGGTTTTTTGACCAGGGGGAATTACCATCAGATAATAACCGTTCATCATATCGGCAAAATCAGGAAAGAGTTTGAGGATAAGCTCAAAATCAAATTCAAAACGATCAATACTGGGGAAAAAAGAATAAATTGGCTTTTTCCCGTGTATAAATGGAAATTCAATGGGTTGAACCAAATCAGAAAGAACATTTCCAATGAAATAAGAAGCTTGGTTTTTTTGACGGAGATAATGATTGAGATATTGATCATTGGTTAAAAATGATTGGGTAAGGTATTTAGTAAAATAGTAATCAAACCATGAGAATGTCTGGTTAAATTGACGAGTTATCCATATGAAAATTGGTTTTTTTTGAATGAGAAAAAATATCCATAGAAGAAGACAAGTCTTATGTCCTATCAATATTATAGTCTCTCGAAATCTTCTCCTTCGACGCAAGGTTCGTATCATACGATACCATTCAATAACTTTTGGAAACAATTGAAATATCGATGGTAGAGTTATGTCGGATTTTATCTCAGGATAATCTTGTTTCTTTAATTCTTGTATATAATGGGGGTGGAAAAAATAGACTTTGGCAAGGGATACTTTTCTTAAATTCCAACAGATATTTTTACTGATTTGATCTTCTAAATCATTTTCTGGAATGAATAGAAAACACTTCATATTTTCCCCTCGCTTATAAAGATTTAATAAGCTATAAAAATATACTCTTGCCAATGCTTCAATTATTGTACTATATTATTGAAAAGGCTGAGAACGGCTTTTCTAAGTAAACCTTGCTTTTTTTAAAATAATTCTTTGAGATAGGGCTATGGATAGTTTAAAAGTTGCGATTATTCAAATTCAAACCGGTCCAAATAAAAAATCTAATTTGTTAAAAACTGCCGAGCTTTTTGCTTCAATTAAGAATCACCAAGCAAACTTGATACTCCTACCGGAAATGTTTCAGTGCCCTTATAGTCTGGAATCATTCCCAACTTTCGCTGAAGATATCCTTACTGGCGAAACCAGTCTCTTTTTATCGAATCTCGCTCATGAACATAGAGTTTTCTTAGTTGGCGGTTCAATACCGGAAAAAAAAGGAAATCACTATTATAATACCTCTATAGTTTATAACCCCTCTGGTGAGATTGTTGGTGTTTATAGGAAAATACATCTTTTCGATGTTGACTTTAAAAACCTCCATTTCCAAGAATCAGCAGTTCTCGATCCTGGAAATACTCCACTTTTAATTGATACTCCTTGGGGGAAAATTGGTATTTTAATCTGTTACGATCTTCGTTTTCCTGAACTTATTCGCCTTTATGCTTTGCGGGGGGCATTTATGGTTGCAGTCCCCGCTGCTTTTAACCCGGTTACCGGGCCTCTCCACTGGGAGGTTCTCTTCCGAGCGCGGGCAATTGATAATCAGGTTTTTCTTTTGGGCGCATCACCAGCACCACACCCAGGCTCATCCTATCAAGCTTATGGCCATAGCCTTGTTGTTGATCCTTTGGGTAGGGTTTTAGAGCAGCTTGGTAATGAAGAAGCAATAATAATAAAAGACATTGATCTCTCTTTAGTTGACCAAGCCCGCCAACAGCTTCCTTTGTTAAGGCATCGCCGACAAGATCTCTATGCACTAAATCCTGATGAAAAATTAGTTAGTTTATTAAAAGATCAAAAAGGGGGGGCAATTTAAATCATCATCCCTAAAATCCCTTACTCCCCTTAATAAAGGGAGCAAGGGATTCCTCAACAAGAAGAGTGAAAAAAAGAAAAGACGAGATCTTCTCGGATTTAAAAGAGATATCCTCAGGGTGATAGAATCTTTTCATCATCATTCGTCATTGTATTTATGGTTTAGAATATGCTAAACTAACAGAAATTATTTATTTAGAATTTCTTAGTTTATATGGGGGAACAGAAATGGCTGGAGATATTAACTATTTTTTTGGTATTGGAAATCTCACGCGTGACCCTGATCTTCGCTATACTCCCCAGGGGACACCCGTATGTCGATTTGATATAGCTATGAACCGTTTTTATCAAAATAAAAATGGCCAACAAACGAAAGATACCACTTTCCTAAGAATAACCGCTTGGAGTAAGCTTGGTGAGAATTGTGCACGTTTTCTTCATAAAGGGAGCAGAGTAGCGGTAGTTGGAGAGCTTCTTGCTAATAATTGGGAAGATCGGAACGGGACTAAACGAACTTCCTATGAAGTCCGGGCAATGAATGTACAATTTCTTTCCCCGCCTCAAAAAGCCAACGAAGAAATTCGGGGAATTGGTGAGGGTTTTTCATCTGAAGCCGAAATTGAACCTTTTAGTTTTGATTCCCAAAATATGGAGAATGCCTTAGGAGAATTAGAAGATATTTCTCCAGAAGGGAACAACGATGTCGCGCCATTCTAATTCCTTATATATATGGCTTTTGCTTCTTCTATTTTGCTTGGTTTTTTCTCAACCAATCTATTCAAAAATCAATATTGAATATCAAGGACAGGTCTTTTCGCTTGATTTACCAACAATAAAAGTCAATGGTGATAATTACATCTCGGTTGAAAATCTTTTCAAACAAATAGGGGGGGTAGAATATTATTCTCCCATTATGAAAAAAGTAAATCTATTTTTTGGGGGAAAAAATTGGGTTTTATCACTTGACAAAGGAATAGCCGTTGCTGAAAGTGGTGAAGAAATACCCTTAGGACGTTCGGTGGTCATTCAAGAAAATTCCGTTTATATTTCACCTCAATTTCTTAATCAGCTCTTTGGAATTTCCACTGATACCAGTTCAACAGTCGTAACTCCGTCACCTTCAACAACAAAAACACCTTCAACAATCTCACCGGTTACCCTTCCTACTGGAAGCTCGTCACTCCTTAATGTTCGGTCTCATTCCTATGGTGATGAAAATCGCTCAAGGGTTACTTTTGATTTTGGGATTAACTTACCAACTCATTCCATGCAAACCGACCAAGCCAACAACCGCATTATTCTAACCTTTAACAATGCTACCTTGACTCCAGGAACACCAGAGACATTCTTTCTAAACGATAATCGAGTAGATCGAGTAGTGCTTAATAAAAAAGGGAGTAACGTCGAAGCTATTATTTATTTAAAATCTCCCGCCTCAATTCAAAAAAACCAATTGGGCGGAGAGAATCCCCGTATTTATTTAGACATAGTTACTTCCACTTTGTTAACATCTCCTGATGTAACAATTCTTCCAGCAAGTCCATCTCCACCAACACAACCCACTACAACACCAGCGCTTACGTCTACTCCTACACCTGTTGTTCCTACGCCTACAACCAAACCACCAGTCCAACCAACGACTGCAACACCTTACGACAAAATTAATCCCAGGGTTATTGTTATCGATCCTGGTCATGGTGGGAAAGACCCCGGTTGTGTTGTTAACGGGTATCAAGAAAAAGACATTATCCTCCAGGTTTCTAAAAAGCTTAAAGAAGCCCTTACTCAACAAGGCTATGAAGTATATTTGACCCGTGAAGGCGATACCTATCCTGGCCTTAAAGAACGATCCGCAGTAGCCAATAATAAACAGCCAGTGGTTTTATTAAGCATTCATGCCAATGCTGCCCCTAATAAAAAAGCTACTGGGGTTGAAGTTTTCGTAGGAAGTGCACAGATTCATGGCGAAGGGGCCGCTGACGTTGCAAATCGTGAAAATCAACGTTTTATTTCAGAAGGGTATACTGAAGAACAAAATGGAAAAATTAACTCCACTCTTCTTGATTCTTATTATTTAGGAAGTCGTACCGTGAGCATGAAGCTCGGTTCTTTAATCGAAAATAACATCGTCAAAGAGACCGGCCAGGCTTCAAGAGGGCTTAAAGAAGCACCCCTTATTCTATTAAAAGGAATGTATTTCCCCTCATGTTTGATTGAAATTGGTTTTTTGAGCAACCCAACCGAAGCAAAAAACTTAGCAAACGGAGCCTTTCAGGACAAACTGGTGCGAGGAATAGTGGTTGGCATAAAACAATTTATGTCAAGTTCAGATTTAAAAAAATTCCTTGAGGAATAGGACCGAATGAAAAGAAGAAAAAAAAGACTCGCTTTTCTTCAGCCAATATTATATATCCTTATCGGAATGGCAGTTTTTTTTGCAATCGTCTACGCTGGTGAATACTTGATCCCCGGGGGAAAAAAGAACACTGTAGCTCCTGATGATACGGGATTTCTCTCGACCGGTCAAACTTCTTCAGCGATCAGTGGTGATTCTACAGTTGAAGTTGTTCTCTATTTTACCGATGAGGACTTTACCGGTTTGGTTGCGGAAAAACGACTAATTGAAAAGCATCATAATATGCTTGAGTCGGTTCTTCAAGAACTGCTGAGAGGACCCAAGCTTTCATCTCATTATAATCCACTCCCTGAATCAACGCGATTAAACGGTGTTTTCACTGAAAGCGGTATTGTTTATGTTGACCTCAGCCATGAAATGAAAGACGGGCAATCGGGTGGAACCACCCAAGAACTTCTCAGTATTTTTAGTATTGTAGATACTTTAACCTCACTTCCTGATGTTAAACGCATTAAAATATTAATTGATGGAAAGGAAGAAACTACTCTTTGTGGACATATCGACATATCAGAACCACTGGAAAGGGATGAAAAACTCATTGCAGAAATTCAATAGTTTTCAGGATTTGAATTCTTTTTTAAAGAAAGAACGGGATGATATCCACTTAAGAAACGATGGTCGAAACTACGATGAGATACGTTCTCTCATGATCACCAGAAATTATCTTAGAGCAGCTGAAGGTTCAGTTTTAATTGAAGAAGGGAACAATCGTATTGTCTGTTCGGCAACCATAGAAGATAAAGTGCCCCTCTTTCTGCGAGGATCCAACCAAGGGTGGATTACTGCTGAGTACGCCATGATCCCTCGAGCCACATCGACAAGGAATGTTCGTGAATCTATCAAAGGTCGAGTTGGGGGTCGTACCCATGAAATCCAACGGCTTATTGGTCGTGCCCTTCGTTCAGTGATGAATATGGACCTTATTGGCGAACGAACTATTCTTATAGATTGTGATGTGATTCAAGCTGACGGAGGAACCCGTACCCTGGCAATCAACGGATCTTTCATTGCTTTAGTTGATGCCCTCTGGAATTACGTTGATCGAGGTTTACTCCAATCAGGTAATCTTCTGAAAGATTATTTAGCTGCTGTGAGCGTGGGGGTAGTCAACGGTAAAGATCTCCTTGACCTCAATTTTGAAGAAGATTCGATGGCTCAGGTTGATATGAATGTTGTAATGACGGGTAAGGGACAATTTGTTGAAATTCAGGGTACTGCTGAGGGGGATCCCTTTAGCCAAGAAACCCTGAATCGGCTTCTTGCCTTAGCCCAAAAGGGAATTAAAGATATTATAGCTATCCAAAAGAAGGTTTTACTAGAAAGGGGCCTTCCTTGAAACCCGCTTCCCGATTGATTTACATCCTTTCTAAAAATTCGGGAAAGATTAAAGAAATCAATGCGATTTTATCCTCTTATTCAATATCGGTTAGGAGCTTATTTCAAGATTTTTCTTTTGAGGAAGTTGCCGAAACTGGATCGAGTTATGCTGAAAATGCCCTTCTAAAAGCCCATCATGGTTTTAAAATCAGTGAAAATATATGTATTGGGGAAGATTCCGGTTTAGAAGTTGATGCTCTTGACGGAGCTCCAGGGCTTTTTTCGGCCCGCTTTGGTGGAGAAACCTTGGATTCAAAAGAAAAAAATAAGCAAATACTTGAGCTTCTTAAAAAAGTCCCCCAAGATCAAAGATCAGCTTGTTTTGTCTGTGTAGTAGCCTTGGTATGGGAAAAAAGTGAAAAAATTTTTGAAGGTCGTTGTCCGGGACTTATTTCTCAGGAAAGTCGTGGAAGTTCGGGCTTTGGTTATGACCCCATCTTTATACTTCCTCCTTATCAAAAAACTTTTGCCGAGTTAGGCGAAAATATAAAAAACCGCTTGAGCCATAGAGCAATTGCCTTTCGCAAATTGGCAGAATTTCTTCTATCTAATATGTAAAAAAGCCTTCTATCCTGAAAACTCACGGGCATGATAAATCAAGCCCCTACCAAAGAATATAAAATTTTAGGGGCACAATGTATTGCACCGCCACCACTTCCAAACATTAAACCCCAACCAAGAACGAGAAATCCTAATTTTGATACAGCAAAAAAACATAAAATTCTTTGAAAGGATATTGACAGTGTTTTTTTTGACCGATTAAAACCCGGTTCCACCATGGCAAAACCAAGATTCATAAAAAATACCAACATTGAAGCAATAATTACCCAAATGGTATCTAGCATTACCTTATAGTCCATTCTTAAATCCCCCTTGACAAAGTTTAAAATAATGGATATTCGGTTGATTAAGAATCTCTTCGCTGAGACAATAAAGGAATAAATTCAATCACTGTAGTGTGAGAAGGTCTTTCTTCAAAACTCTGAGGGAAAGAAAGCGTTAATCGGGTAACACTCCATTGTATTACCTTGGTAAA
>NZ_DAOLQM010000020.1:0-17081 GCF_035418125.1 Atribacter sp.
GAGAACGAATCCTCAGGATGACGCCGGTGGCGCCAGGTGGGATTCTCACGTCGCACAAGACGCTCCTCAGAATGACGGAGTGGGTGTGGATGAGATTACTACGTCGTACAACCAAATAAGGGATGGACGACGTAGTAATAACGGTTTTATAGGTATTTTCATCTTTATTTGTTGATACATAAATAGTATGGATATCTATCCTTGCTAACGAGGACAGACTTTGGGCAATTTCCAAATTCCTTCCAAAACTTCCCGTTTTGGCCAGTAGATTCTCAAGGTGATGCTGAACGGTTCATCGGAAGGAATCGGAAGCCAATTCGACTCCCACTCTGACCCTGGTGAAGAATTCTGTAAATAAATATCTAAGGAACCGTCAGGATTGAGCTTCATTACGTTTTGTCTGCTGGTTAGATTATAGCGATGGATAGGATTCTCGATGAGATATATTTCCGAGTCATAAACGGTGAGGGACCAAAAGGCATTAGTAGGTGGGATCTGATCTTTTTCGAAGTGAACCACATAATTTTTGCTTCCATCAAGTATTTCGGAGTTACAATCGATATTGGTCACTGGGTATACGGCGTCTTCAGGAAGATTCGCGCCCAGTCCGGTAAAAGCAATAGCAGCACGGAACATATAATTAGCGCCGTAGGATCCAGTAAACATAGGCATGAAGCGCCAGTAATCCTTAAAGGGGATCGGTGTTTGAACATGGATGTCTTTTAAAGCATCTTGAACTGCTTGATTAAGAGCATTCTGAACATTCTCATCTAAACTTTCAAAGTGAAGAGCCTTACCCGGGATTATTCCTATCTGACTCATGAGGGCAACAATCGGCCAATCCTGAATATGGGGAGGATTTTCGATCATCAATTCAGTAAAGATTTCAAAAAAAGTAGCAGCGTCCATCTGTTCAATCACTTGAGGTGGGGTTACAGCTCCCTTTTCAATAGCTTGGGTTATTTTAAGAAAACGAGGATCTTTTCGTGGGTTTGATAGGATTTGGCTGGATTGATCTTTTGGAATTCCAATTTGCTCGAGCTGATACCCATCTTGAATTTTTTGGACGATGGGATACTCTGCTTCGCTACCAGCTTCAATCCTGACCATGATCCAGACCTGATTGGTAGGCGATTTTATTAATCTGAAATCATTGATGAGCTCCTTGATTTCCGGAGAGGTCGTTTCAGGAAGCTGGCCATCCCAGTTGGGACCAACAATAAGGAATCGGCCACCTTCTGAACCGGTGGTTCGAGAACTGGGGCCGGCAAAGGTATCAGTCCACATATCCATTATTTGTACCAGATAATAACGGTCTATAGTCTCAGGAACAGTTAAAAGTATTGGACCTTTGTTAAGGTTGAGCCAAGCTATTGAATACATGGTATCACGATTCGGTCGGACGATATCACGATTACTGGGTGATGGGAGTTTCCGAAAGTGGACAAAATGATTATCGGGTATATTCTGGCTGAGTTGAGTCGCTTTGGTTAAAACTAACGGATAGGCATAAACACAAGTCTGATAAGCAATGTCATAGAGGCTTTCGGTGGCTATAGCAGTACCACTCAGAATAATCAAAAAAAGACAGGTAATGAAGAAGGAATAGTGACTCAATTTTTTCATGTTACCCCTCCATTTTTTTAGAAAATAATTAATTCATTTTTTTCATAATACATTTGAATGTAAGCATTGTAAATAATTACCATGGAAATAAAGTGAATGAGTAAGTATGAACCGTGAGGTTGATTCTTAAAATTCTACAAATAAAAGATGAGATCCTCACGGCTTCATAAAGCGAAGCCTCAGGATGACGACGACGGAGCCAGATGAGATCCTCACGCGGGAAAGCACCGCTCAGGATGACGCTTGCGTTGACAGGTGAGATTCTTATGTCCTTAGAGAATGAGGGTGCGAGGGGGCAATGGGGAGGAAAATGCATGACGTCCTCAAACTTCTTGGGATCAAAGTCTGGAACCGAGATCCAGTCGACTTTGCAATTCCGACCTTTGAGGATATCTCGAGCAAAATTTGAACCTCTCATAACTGCCATTCCAAAGGGATTGTTCTGAACCATGATGGTAGCGATGCGCAGGGATTTTTCAGGTACTTGATCTACAGGAAACACAAAGAGTGATGCGCCGGCTGTGGCTTTGAGTTCAGCTGCCGGAACAAAGTCGGCAGCAAAAGCAGCTAAACTGGTTAATAAAATAGTGAAGAGAAAAACTCCGAGTACGACTGTTAATGTTACTTACGTTTTTGACATAACTATACTTACCTCCCCTTTACTCTTTTTTTTACTTTAATAGCTAAAGCTACTAAAACCTGTTAAAAGATAAAATATAAAGATGAATGGTAATTTAGAAAACTTCTATTTTAAGAAAGAATAAAAAAAAAGAAGGAGAAATTTCAATCTTGACAAAGGATCAAATTCGTAAAAATAAGATTCCTGTATATCTCTACATGGTTATGATGGGATATTAATTCGAACTTTTTAGTTGGACTTTATTTTCTTTATAAAAAATTTATTGATTTTTTCATTATAATTCCCAATGAAAAATTTCAATTTAAAAATAAGCGATGAAAATCCTTTGGTTCGGATCATTTTTTTGAATTTAAAAAATACGGTATTAAGTAATAAAATGGAGGTAAAAACAAATTCATGAAGAAAATATTATGTTGTTCCTTACCGTTAATATTATCGCAAAATAAAATAGTTTATGTTAGACTAATTAACAATAGAAAGATAAAAATGGATATTGGAGTGCTGATAAATATGATCATATAGGGTAAATTCTTATACCTGATTGACATGGCTGCAATTATTTTTAACGTTAAAGAAAAAGGAGGAAGTCTTTATGGAAAGAATTAAGGCAGCGGTTATAGGAGCTGGTATATTTGGAGATACTCATTGTCGGGTATATTCAGAAAGCCCCATCGTAGATTTAGCTTGGGTTTGCGATCAAGACCAGGAACGAGCAAAACAAGCAGCAAAAAAATATAATTGCAATTTTACTACTGATCTTCAAGAAATAACCAATGATCCTTCAATTAGTATTGTTAGCGTAGCAACTCCTGATTTTGCCCATCGAGATATTAGCTTAAAAGTTATCGAAGCCGGGAAAAACCTTATTGTTGAAAAACCACTGGCAACCAATGTTGAGGATGCTCAGGCCATCACCGATGCAGTAAAACGAAAAGGCGTCAAATTCATGACCGATTTTCAAAACCGCTGGAATGCCCCTTTTATACAAGCGAAACAAAACCTTGAATCAGGAAAATATGGTGAACCAGTGAGTGCCTACATTCGCTTGGCTAACAGTATAATGATTACCAAATGGTTATCTTGGAGTGCAAAATCCGGACCTCAGTGGTTTTTGGGACCTCACATAGTTGACCTGGTTTGTTGGTTGTATAACCAGAAACCAATTAAAGTTTTCGCTACCGGGAAACGCAAGGTTTTAAAATCAATTGGCTATGATACTTATGATGCCCTTCAAGCTCAAATTATTTTTAAGGATTCTTTTGCTACTATCGATACTTCATGGATTGTCCCAAAAAACTGGCCTTCACTTGACTTTCGAATGGATATACTTACAACCAATGGAAAAATGGAATTAGAACCTACCTTTAATGGGATTTCGATGTGTGCTGATGAAGGATACCAAATACCTTTTATTGGAGGTCGGCAAGACGGTTTCGATCGCATGTTCGGTTTCTTTAAAGAACCTATTTTGCATTTTATTGATCATGTTGTTAAAGATATACCCTGTTTAGTGGGAGTTGAAGATGGACTCATTAATACAAAAATTGTGGTAGCCATTGAAAAATCTATTGAGTCAGGTAAGATTATCGAGCTTAATCTATAGCTTTTTTTAGTTATTTTGTAAGAAATAAATCTGCGAATATGGAGGTGGTAATGTAATATAAAAAAATAAAGTGATAGATGAGGGTTTGGTATTTTTTCAAAAAGTGTTTTTAATCATGGAGTTAGAATTTTTGCAATATAAGGAGGCAGAAATGAAGAAGTTAACCTTACCATTAGTAATATTGTTGATTCTGGTTTGTGTTTCTGCAGTTGTAGCCCAAGAAAAAGTCCGCCTGACGGTTGAGATGTCGGTGTATGTTGAAGCCCCCCACAAAAAAGCTTTTGATTTATTGAAAGAAGCGTATGAATTACAAAATCCAAATGTAGAAATTGTGTACTATGGCCCAGCCTATGATGAATATTGGGATAAGCTTGCTGTCGAAATCGTTTCCGGGACTGAAGCAGATATTGTCCAATTACAGGACGCTGCGGCACGATATGCCACCTATGCATCATTACGCGAGGGGGAAACTGGAGCTTTTATTAACTTAGATCAATACATCAAGGGAACGGAATTAGAAGATAAGCTGATTGGTCAAAAAGAATTGGTTTTTAATGGTCATTATATTGGTATCGCTAACTATGCAACGGGAATGCGCGGAGTATATTACCGCAAGTCATTATTCGAAGAAGCTGGAATCGATGCGGATACCATCATTACCAATGAAGATTTTCTCGAGGTCGCAAAAACACTAACCAAAAATAAAGCTGATGGAACCATGCAGTATGGTTTCGGTGCAGTTATTTCAACTCATGCTTTTGCATACGACGAAATGAAAACTTTTATCTGCTATCCAATCGGTGCCACTTATACTCAACTCAATAAACCGCCTTTTGAACCAGATAATATTATTGTTGGTAATGAAGCATGGAATTATGCCTTCAAATGGTGGCAAGATATGATATTTACCCATAAAGTGGTTGCCCCTACTCCATACGACAAAGCCGGTGAACGTGATTTATTTTGGAATGGTGTGGTAGCGATGAATATTGATGGACCTTGGTTTGTTGGTATGACTAAGGAATATGATGAAGCACTCCTGGATGATTTAGATATCATTGCATCGCCGGATGTTGTTTACAATGGCAAGCAGTATCCCTTCCACAAACAGAACTATGGTATTACTCATTTAGTTTCGAGTAACAGCAAAAATCCAGATGAAGCCATCAAATTTCTCCTTTGGATGGCGACCCCAGAAGCTCAAGCACTTGTATCGGAATGTGGTATGATTCCGTCTAATACTGAATATTCAACTGGTTCTGATTACTACGCTACTTGGCCATTAAATGCGAAATTAGCCAGCTTGGCTGAGGAAAG
The DNA here is from genome assembly GCF_035418125.1 of Atribacter sp. Taxonomy (NCBI): domain Bacteria; kingdom Pseudomonadati; phylum Atribacterota; class Atribacteria; order Atribacterales; family Atribacteraceae; genus Atribacter; species Atribacter sp. The sequence continues at coordinate 5,187 of NZ_DAOLQM010000020.1, forward strand.
ATATTATGAACCACCTACTCTTGACCCGGAAATTCCTGAGCTTGGAGAAATTAACCGTATAATGATTAATGCTGCTCAGGCTGCTTTTGTTAATCAAGAAGATGTTGCCGACGTGTTAGATGAAGCAGCTGAAGAGATTAAATCTCTTTTTTAGATAATCTAATTTTTTAAAAAACTCAAGAAGGAAGGATTTGTTTTTCCTTCCTTCTTGAGTTTTTATGAATCGAAGAAAAATAAAATATCTTGGATGACCTATGAGCACGAAAAAAGCCAAAATATTAAATCCAAAAATAGGAAAAAGATCACTACCTTACATTTTAGTATTACCAATGGTTTTGATGATGGCGATTGTTGTTCTTTATCCAATAGTTAAAACTGTGGGAATGAGTTTTTTTGAGAATTATTTAGCCCGCCCAGGTATGAATCCCTTTGTAGGCCTTAAGCATTATTTAAATTTCTTTGATAATAAATACTTTGTTAATTCCATTATCATCACCATAAAATATGTGGTAATCACTGTGCTGTTGCGATTCGTGATTGGGTTAATTGCCGCTCTTCTTTTAAACGAAAAAGTAAAAGGAGTGGGAATTGCTCGATCGATTGTCGTTATCCCTTGGGCAATGCCGGTAGTGGTGGTTTGCCTTTTATTCGTACAAATGTTTGATTACCAATACGGCATTTTCAATTATATGTTAGCAGCTGTTGGTATTATTAAAGAACCAGTGAAGTGGCTTTCGGATAAGGATTTAGCCTTACCAGTTGCCATGTTTGTTAATATTTGGAAAGGGTGGCCTTGGGTTGCGATAATGTTTTTAGCTGGGTTGCAAGGAATTCAAAAAGAGCATTATGAAGCCGCTGAAATTGATGGAGCAGGATATTTTAAACAGTTTTGGTATGTGACTTTACCAACGCTTAGACCAGTTACCCTAACCATTTTTATATTATTAATGGTCTGGACGATTAAAGATTTTGATATTGTGTATGTTCTTAATAAAGGTGGTCCGGCACACGCTACCGAGCATATAACTATTTTTATATATCAAAAAGCCTTTGAAGCCTTGCGCATGGGCGAAGCATCTGCTGCTGGTGTCTTAGTGCTTATCGTAACAATGATTTTTACAATTTTTTATCTTAGACTATTGGATAGAATGGATAGTGAAAGATGACCTTCAAAAAACATAAAATTGTGAGAAAAACAATTGTTTATATTCTTCTAATTCTTTTGTGTTCTTTTGTCCTTATCCCATTTTTTTGGATGATATCGTCCTCCTTTAAACCTCGAGCTGAAATATTTACTTACCCTCCAGTTTGGATCCCCCGACAACCAACCTTTGATGCTTTTTTAAATCTTATTCGTGAAAAACCTTACGGGGGTGTTGGATTTGTAAATTTCCTCAAGAATACCATGGTTGTATCATTATTTACTGCGGTCATAACCGTTATTTTAGCTTCATTCGCTTCTTATTCACTTTCGCGGTTTCATTTCAGAGGGAATTCTTCATTAAAATATATGATCATTTTCAGCCAATTGCTTCCTGGATCATTGATATTAATCCCTCTGTATTTATTGATGAGAGATTTAAAATTGATCGATAATTTAATGGGATTAGTTTTTGCTTATACTTCGCTCACTCTTCCCTATTGTACCTATCTTTTAAAAGGTTATTTTGATTCTATTCCGATTGGTATCGATGAGGCAGCTAAAGTTGATGGTTGTAGTCCAGTGGGAGCTTTGTTTCGGGTTGTTTTCCCCTTGGCAGCTCCAGGCCTTGTTGTCACTTTTACTCAGGCATTAATCCTTTCCTGGAATGAGTTCATGTTTGCTTTAACCTTTTTAAATAGTTATGAAAACTGGACTGTACCTTTAGCGATTGGTAGTTCTCGTGGTCAATATCTAATTGATTGGGGTTATTTATTTGCTGGATCAGTGTTGATTACAATTCCAATAGTCATTGTTTTCTTATTATTGCAAAAGTATATTGTTCAAGGTCTGGTTTCAGGGGCAGTGAAAGGTTAAGCTCTTATATTTTTGAAAATCTATAAGAAAAGGCTTTAATTGTAATAACTGTTTAACAAAGGAGGAGATGCAAGATTAGTAAGAAAATTACACTTGCTGAATATCATCCTACACCAAAGTTGGTTGTCAAGAAAACTAATATTGAAAAACCGAAAATTCCCCTGATAGACGGTCACAACCATCTCGAGATATTGGGAAGCTACTGGATGGAACATTCAGTAGAAGAATTATTGACGATGATGGATGAAATGAATGTGGGTGTGATTGTTGACCTTGATGGCATGGAAAACAAGGAGATGCTAATAACTCATATAGAAAGATTTAAAGTTAAAGCTCCAGGCCGTTTTTATCATATGGGAGGAATTGATTGGTCCAAATGGGAAGAAAAAGGAAGCAAATTTGGAGACTGGGCGGCCAAGCAGGTTGAAGAACAAGTAAAATTGGGAGCTTCGGGTATTAAAATATGGAAAAATCTGGGGCTCCATATTAAAGACCCGCAAGGAAATTTAGTCAAAGTGGACGATCCAAGATTAGATCCAATTTTCGAAACAGCTGCCTCGTTGAAAATCCCAGTGTATATGCATATCTCTGATCCAGTTGCTTTTTTTGATCCCGTTGACCAATTTAATGAAAGAATCGATGACCTTGGGGAGCATCCCGAATGGAGTTTTTTTGGTCCCCAATTCCCATCTTTTTTAGAAGTTATAGAGCAATTTGCCAATCGGATTCGTCGCCATAAGAAAACCCAGTTTATTGGTTGTCATGTAGCCAGTTATGCTGAAAATCTTACTTGGGTATCTTCTCTATTAGACGAGTGTCCTAATTTATGTGTGGATATATCAGAAAGAATTGGTGAATTAGGAAGACAACCTTACACAACAAGAAAGTTTTTCATACAATATGCTGACCGCATCATTTTTGGGATTGATCGACTCCCCGATAAAGTATGGTATCAAATCTATGCGCGGTTTTTAGAAACCGATGATGAATATTTTAATTATGATCCCACTTACCCACCACGACAAGGTCGCTGGTTTATTTATGGGATTTATTTACCCGATGAGGTATTAGGAAAAGTTTATTATAAAAATCTAAGTCGAATATTAAGGATTAATAAGCAATAATCTTTCAATAACCAAGAAAAAAAGTTTCCTTTTCTGATTTGTTATGAAGTAGAAAATAAGAATGCTCAACTGGGCTCTATTCTATCACGCTCAAATTTTGAAAGAATGAGTGCTTTGGGTGGATGAATTCAAGGGACCTCTTCTTGGTTATTGAGCATGACTGATTCGAGCCATAAGTATTGTATTCGCAAGGAAAGATTGGATTAGGACAACCTTCATCATGGTTTTCTAGCTTTTGGAAGAGCCTTATTATAAGGTATTTTGACTTCAAATTGTCAACTTGATTTTATAGAGTGATTATGTTTTAATTAATTTACTAAGTCATATTTATATAAATAGAATAAGAGCAAAAAAACATCTCGATAGTTTTTTATTTATTAGAATAAGTAATATCGCCTAGTGAGTGTGGTTAAATAAATAGAACCCTTGGACTCATTAGGTGTTGCAATCCTCAAAATATTCACACTTACCGTTTCTTCAACAAGGATTGTTAAAAAATAAGAGAAAAACCCCAGATATTTAATCTACTACCCTGTTTTCCTTATTCAAGAGGTATAACATCTTTTGAATCGATAGTCTATATTCAGGGTTAGGAAAAGTGAGTGATTCATTTCTTACTCTCAAAAATCTTACCAAAGAGTTTCAAGTTGGCACTTTTTTTTCTAAGGTAAAAATACTTGCTGTTCAGGACATTACCTTGGAACTTGAAAGAAAACCAGCAGTTTTCACTTTAGTTGGTGAAAGCGGAAGTGGAAAAACCACCCTTGCTAATTTCCTCCTCAGAGTTCTCAAGCCTACTGAAGGTTCAATTACTTTTTTAGGAAAAAACATAGAGAGCTATAGAAAATTTGATTTTATGAAACTAGTTCAACCGGTTTTTCAGAATCCTTATGAAACGTTCAATCCCTTGAAAAAAGTGGAAACCTATTTTCATTCAGTAATTAAAAAGCTCCGCATCACTAATGAAAATGGCCACTCTTTCGAAAAAGTGATTGAAAAAGCACTAAGCTCTGTTGCTCTCACCTGGGAAGAGGTAAAGGATAAATTCCCAAATGAATTTTCTGGTGGGCAATTGCAAAGATTATCAATCGCCAGGGCATTGATGGTCAATCCTATGCTGCTTGTAGCCGATGAACCGGTTTCCATGTTGGACGCTTCTCTTCGAGTATTTGTTCTTAATTTATTTAGAAAACTCAAAGAAGAAAAACAACTCTATATCATCTATATCACTCATGACCTGGCTACGGCATATTATATTAGCGATTATATTGGCGTTATGTTGCGAGGTTGTCTTGTAGAAGTTGGGCCTGCCGAAAAAGTTTTACTCAATCCTCTTCATCCTTATACTATCTTACTGAAAGAATCTGTTCCAAATCCTGATGAGGTGGAAATAAAGCCTGAGACTAAAACCAAGGAAGAACGGATTTTGGAAATCGAAGAATTTCTTAAACAAGGTTGTAAGTTCGCATTTAGGTGCTCCAATGCTAAAGATATTTGTAAAAAAGAAATACCTCCTGATGTAATCATCGATAGTGTTGCCGTAAAGTGTTGGCTTTATAAAAATGTATGAAGGAGGGATTTGATGTGTGAAGAGAGAATTTTTGAATGGTTAGTGGTTGAGATTTCTTTGTGGTAAAAATGTTTATTACCTTGGTTTAAAAAGAATTTAAAAGGAGGGAAATCTTGTGTTACGGTGGCGTTTTGTATGTTTGATAACCATAGTTTTCTTGGTGTTGGGTACCGTTGCTTTTGCCCAGGAAATCCTCCCAGGAATCCCCAGAAATGAAGTTATCGTCATTGAAGATCCGTCGGGTCGTTCTCTCGACCCAGGGAGATTTAACCTTTGGGGAGGAGGTTTATTAAGTTATTCAACCGGTCTCCAACAATTATGTCTGGGAGCCTTGTGGTATATCGACCCCGATGAAGGTATTGAAGGAGATCCCTGGATTAACCTGTTAGCAGCTGAACCCCCTATTTATAATGAAGACTACACAGAAATGACAGTAAAAGTGAGGGAGGGAATACATTGGGGTGATGGTGTTCCATTTACTATAGATGATGTTATTTATACGGTAGAACTTTTAAAAGCACACCCCGAAATGATTTGGGGTGCTTACATGCAGGTTAATGTAGCGGAAAGTCAAAGAATAGATGACTTTACGGTTAAATTTAAACTGACCAAGCCTAATGGAAGGTTCCATACCGTTTTTACAGTTAGATGGTCGGCTTGCTATATTCTGCCCAAACATATCTTCGAAAAAGCCGAAGATCCTCTTGCTTTTGCCTTTAATCCACCAATTGGAACCGGACCCTACGTTCTAAAATCTTTTGATCCTAATGGGTATTGGTTCTTATGGGAATTGAGAGAAGATTGGGACAAATCCGATCTTGGTGTAGCTTATGGCATAAAACCAGGACCTAAATATGTTCTCTACAAAGGAATAGCGTCTCCTGAGAAAAAAGTCATGGATCAGATGGCGCATGAACTTGATATTGTTCACGACCTGCCTCCGGAAGGTGCCATAACTCTGTATCAAAATAATCCACAGTGTGTTACCTGGTTTGATGGCTGGCCTTGGGCACATCCCGATCCAACTTTGCCTTCCTTGATAATGAATCATGAGCACTTTCCTTACAACCTTAAGGAAGTCAGATGGGCACTCACCTTATCCTTGGATATAGTTCAGGTTGCCCTTCAGGCTTATAACGGTTGTGCTACTGTATCCCCCATTCACGTTCCTCCCACCGGTTTATACCCAGGATGGTATTTTGACAAGATAGAGCCCTGGCTCAAAGATTTTACTCTCAAAGTAGGTGGAGAGGATTATAAACCTTATGATCCAGAAATTTCTACGAAAATTGCCGAAGCAGTAAGATATGCATTTGGTCATAAAATACCCGATGATCCCCAGGAAATAAGAAAACTGGTTGGATATGGTTGGTGGAAATATGATCTCGAAGCCGCCGGTAAATTGTTGGAGGGAGCGGGATTCAAAAAAGATGGTAATGGAAAGTGGTTATTGCCAGATGGGACCCCTTGGAAAATATCCATTTTGTGTGAAGCGGCTACCCGATCGGTAATGACTAGAGCTGCGGCAGCGGTTGCTGAACAATGGCGTAGGTTTGGTATCGATGCTCAAATAGATGCAGTAGAACCAACTATGTTATGGAACCGATTAAACTACGGAGAAGATCCCAATACGATTTATTGGGCATGGTGTATCGAGACCTGGGGAGGACACCCAGACCTCTTCTGGTTCCTCGAATCTTGGCATTCTGATTATTATAGACCTACTGGCGAACTCACTGTGGCGAAGAATCCAATGCGGTATAAAAGTGAACAAATTGACCAGGTTGTTGATGATTTAAGGCGTACCGATTTCTTTAAAGAAACTGATAAAATTATCGATCTCGGACTTCAGTATATAAAAACCTGTGTAGAAGACATGCCTATAATTCCAATATTCTCTTACAACGTATTTACAGTTTGTGATGAAACCTATTGGACTGGTTATCCCACCTCGAGTAATCCCTATACCAATCCAGTGCCAAATTGGGGAAATACCAGATTTATGTTTATTAAAATACAGCCAATTTCAAAAGAATAGTTGCTAACTTCGGAAAGAATTGGAATGAGTGAAGCCTCCGCTTTGAATGGGAAAAGCGGGGGCTTCCTTATAGGATGAAGCCCCAATCAGGAGGAAAATTTTGTGAGTAATTTTTTTAAATTTTTCATAAAATATTTTTTTGGAAGATTTATCGTTTGCCTGTTGGTGATTTTTGTAGGCATTACCATCACTTTTTTAATTCCAAGATTAATCCCCGGAGCAAGTCCCGCAGAAGTCGCTGTTAGGAGAGTACAAATGGCTGGATCTTATTTACCGCCTGAGAGCGTGGAAAAATTGAGGGATGAACTTTTAAAACTCTATGGTTTAGAAGGATCGATGTTTCAGCAATATATTACTTACTGGCAAGAGCTGCTCAAAGGAAATTTAGGACCTTCTTTTGCATCTTTTCCAACACCCGTCATCACTTTGATTTATAGATCACTCCCCTGGACGGCAGGGCTTCTCGTTTTAACTGCCATGATAGCTTGGGTAATAGGGACTATCTTAGGAGGAATAGCCACTTACCGAAGTAAAAGTCTTTGGGTTAAAATTTTTGAAATGCTTTCTAATGCTGTACGACCAATCCCCTATTACATTTTTGCCCTTGCTCTTTTAATTGTGTTTGCTTATATTTTGCGATGGTTTCCTGCAGGAGGAGCTTTCCAAATTGGAATTGAACCATCTTACAGTTGGGTTTTTTTGAAAAGTGTTGCCAAACATGGTTTCTTACCTGCTTTATCGTTGATAATCATTGGGATGGGTGCCTGGTTTCTCAATATGAGAAATCTCACTTCAAACATTATACATGAAGATTTTGTCGTATTTGCCAAACAAATGAAGTTAAAAGACCAAATGATTCTAAGAAACTATGTCATGAAAACTGCTATGCCTGCTCAATTAACCGGACTTGCCCTGCAACTCGGAACAGTCTTTAGCGGTACCATTATTACTGAAATTGTTTTTAATTATCCTGGTTTGGGAACTTTAGCTTTCACTGCAATAATGCAATCAGATTACAACTTGGTTATGGGTATTACCTTGTGTTCGATCGTGTCGGTGGCATTAGCTACCTTATTTGTTGATCTTTTGCTGCCTTTTATTGACCCTAGAATTCAGTATACGGGTGGTACTTCTTAAGAGTATAGTGCCATTATAAGGAGGGAACCGAGATTGACTCCCATAGCTATTTTAGATACAACAAAAAGACTTTTCAAACACGATTTACGATTTAGAATTCCTCTGCTTATTCTTATTCTCTTGATAATTTTTGCCATCATATCTTTATTTTCCCCTTATGACTTTCGTGCATCCTACTATGCTCCAATCAACCGCCCACCTTCATTGAGCCATCCGTTCGGAACCAATGGTAGAGGGCAAGATCTCTTCTGGATGATGACTTTTGCCTTAAAAAATTCGCTTATTTTCGGGTTAGAAGTGGCAATTTTATCTCGTTTAATTGCCATAATAATCGGTGTTATAGCAGGATATAAAGGAAGAATTATTGATCAAATGTTAATTTTTCTCTGTGATTCATTCATTGTTTTACCTATCTTCCCAATATTGATATTTTTAAAGCTTCTAACCAGAGAAATGGACCTTTCGACTCTGGCTATTGTTCTAGCTCTATTTGGTTGGCCATGGGATGCACGATTAATTCGATCTCAAGTACTGAGTTTAAGAGAGCAAAAGTTTACTATAACCGCTATTTTCTCAGGTGAAAATACTTGGGAACTGATTTTCTACGAGTATTTTCCTCACATTCTTCCCATTGTGCTGGCGACCACCATAAATAATATGCTTTGGTCCCTTGGTTTTGAAATAACTCTATCGGTTCTTGGTCTCACCTCCTTGGACATTCCGACGATGGGAACCATAACCTACTGGGCTATACAGCAGCAAGCCATGGTAATGGGCATATGGTGGTGGATATTTATCCCAATTGCCTTTATTATCCTTCTTTTTACTTCACTATACCTTCTTTTTGTGAGCATGACAGACTTTATTAATCCACGGGCCAGGGTGCTAAGCAGATGAGCAAGGTGATTAAACAAGAGAAACAAACTCAAGTATTATTAGAAGTTGCTAACCTAAAAGCCTATTATACTACCGAACAATATGGAATCGTGAAAGAGATTAAAGCAGTTGAAGATGTGTCAATAAATATTGAAGGAAATAGTTTTTTAGCGATAGTCGGAGAATCTGGCTGCGGCAAAACAACCTTAGCCAGAGCATTATATGGGGCTGTCGATTCAACTCTATCGATAATAGAAGGAAAAGTTTGCTATCATTTTGGTGATCAAAAATATGAGCTCTCTCCTAACGGCAACGACCTAAAGAATATTTGGTGGGAAAGAATTTCTTATATCCCTCAAGGTTCTTTAAGTGCTCTCAATCCGGTTAGAAGATTAAGAGATATATTTTCTGACCTGGCAAACTCCCATGGAAAAACTTTTGACGAACAAAAAGTAAAAGATCATTTAGAAATGGTAAATCTTCCTTCTTATGTTTTACGCATTTACCCCTTTGAACTTTCTGGAGGAATGAGGCAAAGGAGCGTCATAGCCTTGGCTACTTTTTTAAAACCAGATGTAATCATTGCTGATGAACCAACATCGGCTCTGGATGTTGTCACTCAACGTGATATTTTACAACTTTTAAGCACTATTCAGAATCAATCAAAAAGTACATTTATTTTTATTACCCACGACATTTCCTTGGTTCCTGGTTTATCAAATATGATGGCAATCATGTATGGTGGTTGTATTATAGAATTTGGCTCAACTAAATCAGTTTTTGCCAATCCCCTTCACCCTTATACGAAGTTTCTACTCTCATCAATACCTAAAATTGGTGATAAAACAGAAAAAAAATCGATCCCAGGGAACCCGGTTAGTCTTACTAATCCACCTCCTGGTTGTAGTTTTTGCCCAAGATGCCCTCGAGGTAAAGAAGTGTGTTCCGATTCCAGACCTGAATTGCTTAATATTGATTCTCAACAGCACTATGTTGCATGTTGGTTATACCGGTAATCCCTTTTTTTATCGACTTATTTATTCGTATATTTTAGATAGATTGAAAGAGAAATAAACTGGGGAGGGAAGGTAATGAATGGTTATGTTAAAGTATGGAAAGTGAAAACCGGTGAAATAAATGATCTCATTTATGGTCATTTCATCGAGCATTTGGGCCGATGTATTTATGGTGGTATTTATGATAAGAATTCACCGAAGTCTGATGAGCGTGGATTTCGAAAAGATGTTTTAGAAGCTGTCAAGAAAATTCAGTGTCCAATTCTGAGATGGCCCGGTGGCAATTTTGTATCAGCCTATCACTGGCAAGATGGAATTGGACCACTCGATAAAAGGCCGACTCGTTTAAATTATATTTGGGGAGGTTTGGAAAGCAACGAATTTGGAACCGACGAATTCATTGAATACTGTAAGGAAATTGGAGCAGAATCTTACTTCGCTATTGGCTTAGGAACCAGTACCCTTGATGAAGCATTGAGTTGGTTAGAATACACCAATCTTGACACTCCTACTGAATATGTTGATTTGCGCAAAAAGTATGGAAACTCGGTTCCTTATCGAGTTAAGTATTGGGGGATCGGAAACGAGGTTTACGGTGATTGGCAAGTTGGTCATAGCAGCGCCAATGAATATTCCGAAAAGTTACGGCAGTATGCCCTGTTCATGAAAGGTATCGATCCTTCAATAAAAGTCATAGCAGTAGGAGCCGATAATCCGGAATGGGACCTGACGGTATTGAAACATGCCGGGAAAGTAATTGATTATATTTCTATACACCAGTACCATGGCTCGAATAATTACTATGACACAGTAGCTTCTGCGTACTATGTTGAAGAACGACTACAACTTTTAGATAGCTTAATTAAGCATCTTCAACTTGATCATATCAAAATTGCCCTTGATGAATGGAATGTCTGGTATCAGGTTATACCAGAAGTCGAGATAATAGAAAAAAAGATGATCTTTCTTGAAGAACCTTATAGTTTAAAAGATGCTTTGTTTGCTGCCGGTGTATTTTTTGCCCTGCACCGCAAGTGTGATTCGGTTCAAATGGCCAATCTAGCTCAAATGGTCAATGCTTTGGGAATGATAAAAACCAATTCCCAAAGCATAGTTTTGACACCCATCTATCATGTTTTTGACATGTTCGTGAACCATACGGGCCGAACGCGTCTGGGTATAGAAATCGCAGCAGATAGATATTCGATAAAAGCAAAGAGTTTCTTTGAAGGGCAGTTATCTTTTCAACTTCACAATGTTCCCTATCTTGATGGATCGGCTACCTATGATGAAAAACGCCATATGATGTGTCTTGCTTTAGGAAATTACTATTTGGACAAGAACCTGGAGGTCAAGGTCGATCTTTCTGATTTAGATGTTACCAAGGATGCCAATTGCTTCGAGCTTAACTCCTCAGACGTAATGGATAGGAATGATTTTGAAAATCCGAGCCGAGTGAAGATCAATTCAAGAAGGATGACAATCCCAGACCGGGTGTTTTCACTTCAAATTCCTGCTCATTCTTTGTCGGTTTTTGAGTTTCCTCTTCAAACTGGCATAAACTGACTCGAAAGGGAAACCAATGATGGAAAAAGGTATCAACAAGAAAAAACCGATAGAAATGAAAAGTGTAAAGATACTCAACCAAAATACTTTTTGGGGCCAACGTCTACAAAAACTGAGAGAAGTGATTGTTCCCTATCAATGGAAAATTTTAAATGATGATATTCCTGGAGCACCAAAAAGCCATGCTTTAGAAAATTTTCGTATTGCTGCTGGATATTCATCTGGTGAATTCTATGGAATGGTATTCCAAGACAGCGACGTTGCCAAATTGATTGAGGCAACAAGTTACTGTCTCCTAAACTATCGTGACCCAGATCTTGAAAGATTGCTTGATGAAAGTGTTAATCTGGTAATGAAAGCTCAGCAGTCGGATGGTTATCTTAATACCTATTTCATTATAAAAGAGCCTGAAAGGCGTTGGACTAATCTCCGTGAGAATCATGAACTCTACACTGCAGGCCATATGATTGAAGCAGCTGTAGCCCATTACCAAGTAACTGGTAAAACCGGTTTTTTTGAAACAATTACACGATTGGCCAACCATATCGTTT
>NZ_DAOLQM010000021.1:0-16967 GCF_035418125.1 Atribacter sp.
AGGTTTGATTGATTGAAGTGTATTCCTGACAGATTCTATTCAGTTTTCAAGGTGCTTCCTTAAATCGCCATTTCACTGGCAAATAGTATTCTAATAGCATCTGGTCTTTTTTGCAAGGGGCAAATTGAATTTTTTCGTTATTTCTTTTCTATTCTGAAAATACACTGGCTTTATAAATCAAGCCCATACCAAAGAATATAAAATTGTAGGGGCACAATGTATTTTGTGCCCTATTAATTTAGCGACATGCCATGGCATGTCGAATCCTGGGTTTTCATCCTCATCTGGCGTCACGAAAGTGGCATGATGGTCTATTCTGAAAAAAGGGTAAGAATTGAGTGTGAGTATTGAGCTGAAAAAATTTTACTTTCATCCTCGCCTTGTCCCGTTTTTCTTCTTTTTTCCTCTCCCCTGGTGGGAGAGGATTAAGGTGAGGGGGAAACATGAATAGCTTATCGAGCTTTTACTTCATATATCCAAACCTGTTTTGCATACTGGATTTTCACTCTCATCCCAATCTTCTCCCATCAAGGGAGAAGGAGCAATTAAATCAAAGAAATATGATGTAGGGGCAGACCTATGTGTCTGCCTCAATAACATTTGGGGTTATACCTTGTTTTTAAAATAAAAAAGCTTTGGATTCGAGGAAGACAAAAGGCCAGAAGTTGTAAACAGTGTTATTCGTGGTTGAATTCACCATCACATTCACTGATAACTTCCCAATGAGATGAGGCTATTACTTTTTAAAATAATTTTACTATTTTTTCTTACTCATCCATTCCAACACAGAATTTTTAAAATCAGTAAAATCATCAAGGTTATTTCTTAAAATTGATATTATAAATGCTGAATCAATATTATCATAACTATGAACAATTAAATTTCTGAATTTTGCCATCTTTTCGAGTGATTGATAAAGTTGGTTATTGATAATATTGTTTTCTTGGAGTACCTTAAAGGTGTCGCTGTAACTTATGGGAATTCTTAATTCCTGATCAGAAATTATATGATTAGCAATATCAATTCCTGTCTCGATTAAAATCTGGAAGGTTCTTTCGACAATTCTTTGTATTTTCCAGTCCTGCATATATTCATCGATGGTTATTCCGATGAATTCACTCAGTTGATTTTGATACTCATCAAAGTTAGCTAATTTTCTTAATATTAGAGTCTTGTCAACCAATTTTATATCTCCGATACAAAATATCCTTTTCTTTAATAGAAAAATCAAAATACTTTCTCAAATTCAATGATTCAAATGAGTATCTTAGGTTTGGATCCTTATCAACCAAAACTTTTTTATTCTGAATAATTCTGGCTATCAATGGTAAGGAGGCAGTATTTAAAATAACCAGATCAATTTCATCGGTTTTTAACGCATTACTTAACTGATTAAGCAGATTCATTTTAATTTCTAATTCATTTTTATTCACAATCAGATATACAGCAATATCTACATCACTAAGTGATGATAAATGTCTTTTTGCTAATCCTCCAAACAGGTAAGCAAAAATCACCTGCGGATGGTTATTTAGAACTTTTTGAGCTTCTGGAATGAGTTCCAGAATATTATTAGAAATCGGAAATCGACCATATCTCATTCTTTAAGTTTAACACATTTATATCCGGTAAATATAGTGAGTTGTTAGTAAGAAAACACCGCCCTCATCCTCGCCTTGTCCTGTTTTTCTTCTTTTTTCCTCTCCCCTGGTGGGAGAGGATTAAGGTGAGGGGGAAACATGAACAGCTTATCGAGCTTTTACTTCAGATATCCAAACCTGTTTTTCATACTGGATTTTCACACTCATCCCAACTCTCTCCCATCAAGGGAGAAGGAGCAATTAAATTAAAGAAATATGAAGAAATTGGTTCCTGCTCCTTGATTCTAACAACTTTTTCCTCTTTATATTTCAGGAAAACTCTTCAAAACCGGTTGACATAACCATCAAATTGATATATATTTTTGCAGTTGATGAGTGGGCCATTAGCTCAGTTGGTAGAGCACCGGACTTTTAATCCGGGTGTCGAAGGTTCGAATCCTTCATGGCTCACCATTTTTTTTATAAAGCTAAAAATTCAATTTCCCGGTTTTCTCAGTTTCTTTTTAAAAAAACCCGAATTAAATCACTTAAAATCCTGATAAAGTTTTATTGTTACCTCAACCAAAAATATTGATATGAGAAGAAATGATCGTCAATTGTCATCATTTGATTAACATCTTATATAGAAATGAATTAAAAAGTGAAAAAACTCAAGAATCAAGTTTTGATCCTTTCATTCTTCAAAAGTAAAATTCATTCATCTTTTCTTGTTACAGTGGTTTAAAAATGGTAAAAACTGCTTTTTCCAAAAGAAGAATAACCCACTACATTACAATTTTTGTAAATTATAATAATGGGTTTGGGGTTAAAAAAAGCTAAAAAAATATTATTTTTTTATAATAAGTAAAAAAGATCCTGTAATTTTCTTTCGGTTTGTGGGTATAAGTCTATTTATTTCTTTACTTTTTCTTCTTGTGACTTACGCATTCTTTTTGATTCGGTATCAGCTTTGGTTAAAAGGTAAATCATCCCACCTAAACATAAAAGAAAAATACCGATACCAATAGGTGAACTCCATCCTAATAATAAAAATAGGGATTCCACAATTACCCCTCCTATCTTATTAATCTGGATAAAATAATATCATAAAAAAATCTTCGCGATTGGTTAAGCTTGGGGAAATTCCATCTTATGAGATCATTTAGTTAAAGAATTAAATACCTCATTATTAGAAATCTATCTTGAAAATACCGAAATGATTTTTAAAGGTAACTCATATTGAGCCACTAACCAGGATCTTATTCTGGGCTTTTACTCTCATCCTCACCTTCTCACATCAAGGGAGAAGGAATTAGAGTGATGCGTCATCCTGAGTCCTCGCTTATTGAGGACATGAAAATCTCATCTGACACCGAAGGCGTCATCCTGAGGCTTCGTATTTTGAAGCCGTGAGGATCTCATCATTCAATTATTTTTTTAAAAAAATACTAAATGAGATTGCCACGTCATCTAACCAAAAAACGGTTAGACTCCTCGCAATGACGGATTTGGAATGGGCATGATAAATCAAGCTCCTACAAAAGATTATAAATTTGAGGGGGCAATAAATTGCTCCTAATTATAATTTTTTGGGATTCGATCTTGATTCTTGAATTTTAAAAAGGCTAGGTGCGAACCTATGTGTTCACCCCTACGGTTTCAATATATCTAATTTTTTATTGTCTCATAATATTCCAGTATTTTTTCCTCGTAGGGGCAGCCCTGTTTGTATGTCCCTTATTATTTTGAGATAACAACATTTAATTTCCCTCCTTGGAGGGGTGCCGCTTTGCGGCGGAGAGGGTGCCTTTCTATTTTAAGGTTCTTCTCCTAAATAGTTGATAGAAAAGTGAAATAAAAATGGACACCGCCTACTTTCTGAACACAGTATTTGTATCAGCAAAACCAATCCAGAGGAGGCAAAGCGATGTCCCAAATGTAGCTTAAATCCTTTTTTGGTTTTTGTCGATTCAAGGTGTTCAAACAATGTCAATAATTTAGCTCAAACCTAAAAAAGAAATTTATAATTTCATTTTTATTAAATCGAAATTCCCGGTATTGGCAGCTTCTAAAATTGGCGCCATATATTCATCTACCTCAGATGCGTTAATTTGAACCGGCAAGCTTTTGAGCTTCATTTCTAACTGGGGATCTTTGGCCGCTTGCAAAGTGCGTTCAATATATTGATCATTAAATCCCGGAAGATCTGATAATTTTGTTGGAAAATTAATGCTTTTATAAAACTGGATTAATCCTCCCGCTACCTCAATCCCTAAATCTTTTCCGTGCAATTGATTGAGATTCGACGAGATAAAACCCTTTTCCTTGAGAAGATTTCCAAAAAACCGGACTTTTTCTTCAATAGCAGGAGCAAAAAAAACGGTATAATAAATATTCATAATACCACAGGCTCGACCATGGCTTGATATATCTACCAGGGAGTAACTGGAAAGATGAGCGCCATTGGTTCCACAAATCATAATTGCATATCCACCTAAATCGGTACCAAGACCTAGTCCTTCTCTGGCTTCAAAATCTTTTGGGTTTTCGTTTGCTTTTTTGGTGTAATCTAAAATTAACTCGAGGCCAGTCAAAGATATTTTCTTAAGGGATTCTATTTTGTCCTTACTTACACCGTAAAAAGATTCCAAGCAATGGGAAAGGCCGTCCATAGCTCCATCAATGGTAAGATCAATTGGTGCAGTCGTTGTAACGGTGTAGTCAAAGACTGCTCGATTCGGTATTATGGCATCGTCTACAATCAGTTTTTTCTGACCAGCAACCGAATCAGTAACCACAGCATACCTGGTCAGGTGTGATCCAGAACTGGCCGCCATCTCCACTGCAACCAGGGGGAATAACTTTTTGCCGGTTTGTTTTAAGCCTTCAGTTACCAGACCAGCACCTAAATAAGTATCTATTTCGGGACTATAAACACCGAGGGAAGCTAATACATTGGCAATTTTCGCTGCATCGATTGAGCTCCCACCCCCAACAACTACTATGCAATCAGGCTTAAAATGTAAAATATAGCTTTCTAACCGATAGACATCTTCACGAGGAGTGTTGGGCTTTGCATTGGGAAAGATTTTTTCTCCTGCAATGGTGATTTGATATTTTTCCAATGAATTTAATATCCGGTTTATAATTTGTTCATGTAATTTTGTATTGGCGATGACTAATGCTGATTTTCCACATTTTTCTACATGTTGACCGACTGTATCTAAAACATTGAGACCAAAGCTGTAATTTTCACCTTTAAAACCGCGTATCAATTCATATGCTTCTTTTTTTAATTGGTTTTTATCCATATCTCACACCTTTAAGTTAATTTTTTAAGATTAATTATAAAAATTTTTTTCCTTAATGTTTATATATTATTATATAGGAATAACCCTCCCCACCGCAAAAGCGATACCCTCAAAGAAGGAAATTGTTGAATTGATTCCACTATTTAGGAGTGATTCAGGGGTGTGTGTTTTACCTCATTTTTAATCATTTATTACTCACTTCGGTATTTTCAGGATAGACGTTCATGCTGGTTTGTAGCAATAGATAGGGATGAAAATACTTATCCAGGATTCGTTTCCCCTTTATAAAAAAAGGGTTAGGGAGGATTTGAATTATATACTGCTTCGTCATTGCGAGGAACGTTTTATGCGACGTGGCAATCTCATATAGTATTTTTTAAAAAAAATGAGATCCTCACGACTTCTGAATATAAAGTCTCAGGAAGACGGCATTTTTTAGCTCTTGGGTTTTTTAGGTAATCTTCCGTTGACAGTACAGGTCTTTTCTTCAAATGTTCCATCATCATAGGTTCCTGAATAGACAAACTTCAATGATCCTGACAAAATTACAGGGTTAGCAGGTAAGTCAATACACCCAGCATTAGTTTCCGATTGTCCGGGAGGGCAATAGGCTTCTGCTTCAGGAATTGTCTGGGCAACCCGCAAACACCCAAGACACAAACCGTCGCTTCAACAGTGTTGATGACAAAACCTTGGATACTATTATTGGCAAGACTACTCTGATAACAGATTTGATTATTAGAAATTTGAATATCCATGGAACACACCAGGTCACTTTCAGCTTGATTGTTTTGAGGAGTACCACAGCAGCCAGTTCATAACAGAAGTGCCATGAAAAGGTTAATTGCTGGCATGAAAGCCTTTTTATGATATACCTTCCTTACTTCAGTTATTTTTTCTATTTTCACAGTGTATTTTTGATTCAGCACTTATATGAGTTTAAAACTAAATCAGCCGGTCAAAATTCCCCACCTGATGATATTGAAATAGAAATACTCTGAATGAGTATCCTTATCCATTAAGAAAATCGTTGGTTATTTGGTATTAAATAACCCGTAGGTTTTGTTTACATCGAGAACGAAGATTATTCCTTTTCCTGGTTCATCAATTTTGAGTTCCTCTCTTATTTTATTAACAATTGGATCGGTGAGATCGCTTTTGGAAATAATAAAAACAATTTCCTTTTCAGGTTCAATGGCCATAGAAAACAAGGTTTCGGTTTCATGAATTCCTGAACCTCTGGCGTTAATAATGGTTCCTCCCCGAGAACCTGCCGAATTGGCAGCTTCAATAACCGATTCTGCTTGACCCTTATCGACAACCACAAAGACCGCATTATACATAATCTTTTCTCCAATCTCCCTTTTTACCTTTTTGGTAAATATGCAGTATCGAGCCCCTAAAAAATTACTTAAAGAGAAGGTAAAAGCAATTCCATGGTTGGGTTTTTTTAAATCGAATTTTTTCTCGATTTCATTCATTACCGAATATCCTAATTCTTTTTCTGCCACAACAAACACAATTTCTCTTCTTATTTCAAAAAGCTCAAGGGCCTCCAACCAATGATTTTTAATCGTTCCCTTGCCCAAAATGACCGTTGCTCCGCTAATTCCATGCTGTTTTGCAAATTTAATAATTTTACTCCCAACACCATGGTTCACTATCACACAAAACAACTCATATTCTCTGCTATCAGGACATTTATCCATTCTCTTTTTATATCCCTCTTTTTCCAGATTTTCGCTTATAAATAAAACCAATAATTTGTAAAGCAATGAGTGGTGTTAACGCTACCATAGCAATCATTCCGAATCCATCAATTAACACATTGGCACTTTGAGTTGCGCTGGCAGCACCCTGTGAAAACGCCAAAATGAAAGTTGCTGTCATTGGACCAGAGGCAACGCCTCCTGAATCAAAAGCAATTCCAATAAATAAATTTGGAACGAAAAAAGTCATCAATAGAGCAGCAGAAAATCCCGGCAAAAGATAATGCCATAATTGGATTCCCGGTATAACAATTCTAAGCATTGACAAAGCTACCGCAAAACCCACACCTGTTGATAGAGCAATATTAATTATTCTTTTTTGTACATATCCACTCGTAATATCTTCAATTTGTTCAGTTAGAACATGGACAGCCGGTTCGGCTAATACCGTGACCAACCCTAAAATAAAACCCACAATGACAATTATCCATTGACCATTGAGAGATGCTACTTTATAACCAATTATATATCCAACTTCCATAAATCCTGCATTGACACCGAGCAAAAAAATCACTAATCCAAAATAAGCATAGATCAGTCCTTTCAGAATTCGAATGAATGCTCTTTTTGATAAATCTTTGACAATTAATTTATATAATATAAAGACAACTAACAAAGGAAGAATAGCGAGCATTATTTCACTCATAATGATCGGAAGTTTCTGAATAAATGGATATAGAACCGAGGAGGATAGTGACATTTGATTGACAGCAACCTCTGACAATTTATTTTGCTTTAGAAACAATCCAACTAGAACAATAGATAGAATTGGACCTATTGAAGTAATACCGACCAAACCAAAGCTATCTTCCTCCGAAGTTATTCCGTTCTTTTTTAGAGAAGAAACACCAACGGCGAGAGCCAAGATAAAAGGAACAGTCATGGCACCAGTGGTTGCTCCAGAAGCATCAAAGCCTATTGCTAAATATTCGGGAAGAGAAAATAAAGAAAATATTAAAACTAAGGAATACATTCCTATAAACACTTTTTGAAGAGATATATTAAAAATGATTCTAAACAAACCAATGGTCATTAAAACCGCTATTCCAATTGAAACAATGACGAGAATACTGGTTTTGGAGATGGTACCAGAGGTTACTAAATCAACTTGATTGGCAAGAACGTGCAAATCGGGCTCAGCAATCGAAATGAAAAATCCCAAAATAAGACCAATAACACCTACAATCAAAACTTTGTTGCTTTTAACCAGAAATGAACCCATTAGATGACCAATTTGGCTCACTCCGATATCAACACCCAACAAAAAAACCGATAATCCAAAAAAAATTAAAACTGCTCCAATTATAAACCTAAGTAGTTGATATAGTTCAACTGGAGCAATCGTAAAATGAAGAATAAAAACAATAATGGTGATAGGAAAAACCGAAACGAATACTTCTTTAAGTTTTTCATTGAGAACATTCAAAATATACTTGTCCTTTCGATTATCAACTCTGCCATAGCTTTATTGAATAGCTGGTGATTTCTCTTCCAAGTTCCCTGAAAATATTATGAATAAATCATAAAAGAATTTAGGTTTCTTATCAAGATTCCCTTTTCTTTATCTCGCTCTCACCCCCGGCGCCTTTTCACCATTTCACCATCATATTCTCTGCATTTTCCCCTGGTGGAAAAGATGTCTGGTAGCTCTTTTTAAAAAGGAACCTCCCTGAAATCCAAACTTACTTGACAACCGAATCAATGAAAACCTAAAATTGAACTAAGAATTTACCTATAGGAGGGAATTGTCATGAAGTTAAAGAAAGTTTTTTTAGGTATCCTCACTCTGGCTCTCTTATTTATCCTATCAATACCAGTCCTGGCTTTAACCTATGGATATGTTACCCCTGGTCCAGATACCTGGTATAAAAAGGATGTTGAGGGATTTTCCTATGGAGCTGAGATGGCTGGTGTAGAAGTGGTCGTTTTGAATTCCGATTATGACACCGAGAAAGAAATTACCAATATTAAAACCTTGATTGACATGGGCGTTGATGGAATGTGTATTTTCTCGTTCAATCCCAACGGCGCTTTTATAGCTGCTCGTGAATGTGCCGCTGCCGGAGTCCCATTAGTGGTAACCGACAATGTCGGTCAGGTTTTAGCCTCTCCTGATGAGATTGTCGCTTGCATTGACTTTGACTGGAAAGGTATGGGAGTGAATGTTGCCGAATATATCGCCAACAATTATCCTGGAGAAAAAATTGCTATTATCATGGGTTTGTTTGAACACATTCCAGTTCAGATGTTCCGGGAATCCTTCGAACCCAAAGTCGCCGAATTGGGAAAGAATGAAATTGTAGCGGTGCGAGATGGTAAATATACTCCCACTGTGGCTGTTGACCAGGCTCAAGACCTTATCGAATCCGGGTATGACTTCACTATTCTCTTCGTCTTTAATGAAGAAATGGGAGCAGCAGTAGTTCGTATGCTCAAAGGACGAGATTTATTGAATAATCCTATCAAAGTCATCACTACCAATGGCGCTCCTTATGGCATTGAGTTGATTAAAGAGGGAGGTATTCAATACTCAATCTCAACCTCGCCCGGCTGGGAAGGTTTAGTTTCTTTCCTGGCTCTCCACTCCTATGTGAAAGGACAGATTACTGATAAACGGCAGCAAATTCTTTTACCGAATACTCCCATTACCCCTGAAACCATCGACGATAAAACCAAGGTGGTCCCGTGGGATGTCGACCCGGTTTGGATCGAACTTACCAAAACCTATTTCCCCCAATATAATGACCTTGAAGTTTATTAAAAATACTATAGAAGAATGCAACGGGGGAATCCCCGTTGCATTCTTTTTTAAAACCCGATGAAAAATGGAAAATAATCAACTTTTAGTTTCTCTCCAAAATATCACCAAAATTTATGGAATTCATAAAGTTCTTGATAATGTCTCTTTCGACCTGAGAAAGGGCGAGATTCATTGTCTGGTTGGTGAAAATGGTGCCGGAAAATCAACTCTCATCAAAATCCTTTCAGGAGCCATCTCTCCCGAAAGTGGTAAGCTTTACATTGCCGGTAAAAAAATCACATCGATGACTCCTAGAAAAGCCATTGAATTGGGAATATCTACCGTCTATCAAGATGCCGAGTTGGTTGAGTCTCTCACCGTTACCGATAATATTTTCCTTGGTGACGAAAAATCTGCTTCTCTCCCCTTTATTATTGATAAGAAAATCCAATTTCAAAAAGCCCAAGAAATAATCAACACCCTCCACATGAATCTACCGGTTGACTCTTTAGTGGAGGAACTTTCCGTTTCCCAAAAACAGATGCTGGAAATTGTCAAAGCTCTCTATCGTGATTCTAAAATTATCATCATGGATGAACCGACCAGCTCACTCGGTTTAGAAGAAAAAAAAGCCTTGATGAAGATCATTCAGAACCTTAAACAACGCGGTATCGGTATTATTTATATATCTCATTATTTAGAAGAAATATTTATGATAGGTGATCGAGTAACTATTTTAAAAGATGGAAAGTTAGTTAACACTTATGATGTGGCTTCGGTTGATATAGAAACAGTGATTCGGGGCATGGTAGGTCGAGAGGCCTCGGCTTTTTATCATAGGAAAAAAATACCTCTGGGCCCAATACAAGTCCAAATTCAAAACCTATCCAAAAAAGGTGTCCTCCACCCAGTTAATTTCGATATAAAAAAAGGAGAAATCTTAGGAATCGGTGGTTTGGTTGGTGCTGGTCGTTCAGAATTGGTGGGGCTGATTTTTGGGATTCAACAACCTGATAGCGGCAAGGTTATCATCAATGGAAAAGAAGCCGTTATTCATAATCCCCGGGATGCCATTCGAGCTGGCATTGGCCTGATTACCGAAGATCGTCGCAAGCTTGGTCTTTTCATTGGCAGAAACCTCATTGAAAACATGGCCTTAGTCCATAATGATGTTTTTAAGGGCTTTATCGTCGATCGCGATGAAGAAAAAGAACTCTCGAATCTAATGGTGGAAGAGCTATCCATCGCAACCAGTGATATCAATCAACTGGTGGAGGAACTATCGGGAGGCAATCAACAAAAGGTAGTTATTGCCCGATGGCTTCTCGATGACGCTACGCTGTGTATCTTTGATGAACCCACCAAGGGAGTAGATATTGGCGCCAAGCAGCAAATCTATGAACTCATGGTGGAATTGGCTGAAAAAGGAAAGAGTATTATTATGGTCTCCTCTGATATGCCAGAACTGCTTTCTTTAAGCGATCGGATTGTTGTCATGCGTGATAATCGAGTTGTGGAAATCCTTGATAATCAGCAAATTAAAGAAGAAGATTTAATAAAAAAATTCATGGGGGTCGAGGAAAAGGGAGAAAAGACCAATGCAGACAAATCCTAATGTGAAATCACCTGGCGTTGGAAGTGGAACATTGGTTAAAAATAACAAGTATCAATTGATATTTCGTAGCCAGTGGTTTCTCCTTTTGTTGGCTGAATTTCTCATCGCTATTATCACTGGAATCGTCAATCCTAGGTTTTTTACTGTGAGCAACATAATAAATGTTTTAGAACAAATAGCCGTCCTTGGAATAGTCTCATCAGGAATGACATTATTGATTATTTCTGGTGAAATTGATATTTCTGTTGGGGCTAATATTGGATTATCTTCCTGTGTAATGGCAATTATGATTAAGAGCGGGATAGGTGTCTTCCCTTCTTTTATCACCGGTATTGCCTTGGCAATTTTTAGTAGCTTTTTAGTTGGGTTGACTGCTCATACCTTTAAAGCCCCTTCCTTCATTACTTCACTGGCATTTATCAGTGTTTTCCAGGGAATTGCTTTAGCCATCACCAAAGGGTCCTTTCAAACTATTTACGGCCAGGCTGAAACGATCGGCATGACTCGTTTAGGCAATATTCTCCCTTTGAGCTTTGTCATCAGCCTGGGTGCTTATTTGGTCGTTCATTTCATATTGGCTTATACCAAGTTTGGGAGGAGAATTTACTCAGTAGGCAGTAATCCGGCGGCAGCTTATCTCTCGGGCATTTCAGTGATCAAAACCAAGTATTATGCTTTTCTTTTCAGCGGTTTTTTTGTTGGAATCGGCTCAATGGTATTACTTTCGAGAATTGGCGCTGCCCAACCATCGACCGGAAGTGGTATTGAGCTAAAAGCCATCGGTGCTGTCGTCATCGGAGGCACACCCTTATCGGGAGGAAAAGGAAGAATTATCGGAACCCTTCTGGGAGTTCTGCTCATGGGAATCATCTCCAATGCCCTCAACATGATGCGGGTAAATCCTTATTATCAACAAGTTACCTTTGGTTTACTCATCATCGCTTCGTTGGCTATGAGCATTTTCAGTTCTTACAAAGGTCATGCCCGATCGGGGAAAAGCACTAAAAAAGCTATTGAGTAAAAGGAGAGCTTTTTATGAAAATAAGTTTTCACACCGACGCTTTTAATTCATCAGTTTTTAATTTCGAAAAAGCCTTGCAATGGGCTCATAAAAATGATGTTCATTTTATCGAATGCGGATCTTTAGAAGGAGTCAATTGGATTCATGGTTTGGGGTATTTCCCTCATATTTCTTTATCAGAAGATCCGATGGAAATAAGAGAAAAGATGGAATCCTATGGTGTTGTTTTTTCTCAAATTGATGCAGCTTATCCTTTGTCGGGACATGACGGTTTATACTTTGGTGTGCAGTATGTTTTAAAAACCCTCCCCTGGGCGAAGATTGCCAATTGTCCCAATATTGCTACCACCGATGGGTTGTATAAACCAGAAGGACTCTCTGAAAGTGATGCCTTGGAACTTATGAAGCATGCTTACGGAACCATTATTGAGAAAGCCGAACGATACAGCATTAACATTAATATCGAAGTCCACGGGTATTTCACGACGAAACCCGAATTCTTGGATAAGATGCTCAACTTTGCTCAAAGCGATTATTTTGGTTTAAATTTTGATACTGGCAACAGTTTTATTGCCGGTCAAGATCCGGTGGTTTTTTGTCAACAATTTATTAAAAGAATTAAACATGTCCATATTAAAGACGTATCAACAAGTTTGGCCGACTCCTTAAGAGGGAAAGAAACCGGCATTGGTATTAGTCATGCTGCTATCGGTGAAGGAGTCAATGCCGAAAACATTATAACCGTCATTAAAATGCTCCGAGATTCTGGTTATAATGGGGTATTGAGCATTGAGTGTGAAGGCCAGGGTGGACCATTAATCGAGAAATCTCTTCACTGGCTTAGGAAAACTCTCCAAACTCTGAACATTCCAGAGGAAAAAAGCCTTTAGACTAAATTTAAAAAAGTCCGTTGAGTTTTTGTCTGGGAAAAATTGCTATAAAAGCTAACCGTTAAGCAACCGATTTCAATTTATTGGTATAATAGTCACTTATTCACCACAGTTATTTTAATGAATGCCTTATCTGTTGACAGTGAATATTTTCTATGATAAATTGAAATCGGTTGCATTACTTCGCTTTTAGTCAATCTAAAAGCAACACCACAAACCAATGAGGCAGGGGAAATAATGAACCAGTTTAACTCAACCACTCATGTTCCTTTGATAATAATGAAGGGGATTGTCAAACGTTTTCCGGGGGTTATTGCCCTTAACCAGGTCGATTTTGAACTCCTTCCTGGAGAGGTTCATGTCCTGCTTGGTGAAAACGGAGCAGGAAAGTCAACTCTTATCAAAGTACTGAGTGGAGCATTTCCTGCTGATAGTGGTGAGATATTCATTTTTGGTGAAAAAGTGACCATTGAATCTCCAGAAGTCCCTCTTAAAAAAGGACTTCGTTTCATTTATCAAGAACTCAATCTGGTTCCTCAAATTGATATTGCCCGCAACATATTCCTTGGGGTTGAGCCCTTAGGAATCCGTAAATTGGGGATAATCAATACCTTAACCCTTTACAAAACTGCTTCCCAACTTTTAGAGCGTTTCAACATTCAATTAGATCCTCACCGAATTGTATCAACACTCAGCGTTACCCAGCAAAAGATGGTTGAGATTGCTCGAGCTTTGGTTACCGACGCTCGGGTTATCGTTCTCGATGAACCAACCGATGTTTTAGAAAGCACATCTCGTAATGACCTTTTTAAAGTGATCAACCACCTAAAAAAAGAGGGGGTTGGTTTTATCTATATCTCCCACCGCTACGCTGAAGTTTATGAATTAGGTGATAGAGTCACCATCCTGCGAGACGGAAAAAATGTTGGTACTTTCTCTATTCGAGACCTTACTCTTGAAACCATGATTGAAAAAATGATCGGCGGGAAAATTGGCAAACAATACCCTTCTCTTCCAACTCCCCAGGAAAAAATCATTCTTCGACTGGAAAATTTTCAAAAAGGGACAGCAGTTCTAGGTATTGATTTCATGCTTCGAAAAGGAGAAATTTTAGGAATAACCGGCTTAATGGGAGCCGGCAAAACCGAGCTGGCTCGGGCGATTGCCGGTGTTGACCCGCCCACTAGTGGGAATCTTTATATTGAGGATAAAAAAGTTACGGTGAGAACTCCTGAAGAGGCTATTCGACATGGCATCTCATTTCTTACCGAAAATCGGAAAACCGAAGGGGTTATTCTCGATCAATCCTTAAGAAACAATTACGGACTGCCCAATATTAATCGACTGAGCCCTTTCGGTTTGGTGAAGATTAAAATAATGAATGATGAGATAGATTTTTACATGAAAGAGCTAACCATCAAAGCACCTCATCGTTTTACCCTGGCCGGTCAGCTCTCCGGGGGGAATCAGCAAAAATTGGTTTTGGCCAAATGGCTTGGCACTCATGCCAAAGTCATCCTTTTTGATGAACCTACCCGCGGTATCGATATCATTGGCCGCAGAGAGGTGTACCGGATTATGCAAGAACTCCTGGCTGAGGGAACCTCTATCATCATGTTTACTTCCGATTATGCCGAAGCCATGGAAATGAGCCATCGCGTCATGGTAATGCGTCGGGGCAAAATTGTAAAAGAATTTCCACGTAATACCGCTAGCGAAGATGATATTCTAAAGGCTGCCATAGGCGTGGGAGAATTTCGTTAAAAGTCAATATTGCTCTCGCCTCATTTCGGCTAGAGAGTTTGAGGAGGTGGTTTATAAGCAAGAAGTTATTTTTTAGTCTTGAAAAGAAATTAAGAAAGTTGACCTAAAGTAACTTTAAGTTGTTAAAAAAGTTCAGTTGATAATAATGAAGAAAAACATTTAAGCAAGCATCATTCAATGCAATTAGATCCCAATTGATACTTTTTAAAAAGAGTGTATAAGAGAGGATAAGAAATATGGTTTCATCATCCCTGTTGAAACAATTTCAACGAGCAACACAAGCTCTATTAGGATTAGTAGCCATTAATGTGATTTTTTTCATATTTGCACCAACCTACCGAGCAACTAGTAATTTCCAAACCATTTTTTCCCAGGCAACCGTATTAGGTGTCATGGCGGTTGGAACAACGGTTGTTCTTCTATCCGCAGGTCTTGACCTTTCTGTTGGATCGGTTCTTACTTTTGTGGCTGTTTCCGTCGGTAGCATGCTCAACCTCCAATATCCAGTTTGGCTTATAGTATTCATCGCTCTCGGTATTGGCGCTTTTTGGGGAACCGTAAATGGTTTGATTATTGTAGCCACCGGCGTTTCACCATTGATCGTTACTTTGGGGATGATGATGGTACTTCGGGGTTTCTCAGAATTATTGGGTGCTGGAAAAGACATGTCCTCCTTTCCTCGTGCTTTTCGAGCACTAGGATCAGGGTATTTTATTCCAGTCTTAATCATGGCTGCTGCTTACCTGGTTGTGGCATTTATGCTGGGCAAAACTCGCCTGGGTTTTAATGCCTATGCTATAGGAGGAAACCAGGAAGTCGCTCGCTTGTCCGGCATTAGAGTCAATAAATGTAAGGTCATCTACTATGCCATCGGCGGCTTAATGGCAGGACTAGCTGCGGTACTATTAACTGCTCGGTTGAACTTCGCCAATTCTACTTTTGGTCAAGGCATGGAAATGAACTCAATTGCTGCCGTGGTTATCGGTGGAACCAGCATGTCGGGCGGGATTGGTGGTGTTGGAAGAACCATTATCGGTGTATTGATCATGACCTGTTTAGCCAGTGGATTAAGCCATATGGGGGTTGGTTCTTCCTGGCAACGGGTTTCTATTGGTATCGTTATTATTTTAGCCGTCTGGATTGATACTGCTCAACGAAAAAGAACTTTATAGAATGGGCGATATCGACAAAAAGTTGAGATTAGTTCTCTTTTATTTCAGAAATAGTTGTAATGTGTTGTATGAGTTGATAAAGAAATAAAGTTAAATCTTAAGGAGGGATTTTTTAATGAGGAAAAAACTATTTTTATTGGTAATTATGAGTCTTTTTATTTGTGTTTTGGTTGGAAATGTGGCACTCGGTGAAGAAGAGAAAATTTCTATCGCTTATATTGGAGCCTCAACCGACCTGCCTTTTTGGATTACCTTAAGAAATGAAGCCCGCAATCGAGCTAACGAACTGGGGGTGGAGTTTATTGACCTCACTCCTCCCAGCATGGATGCTCAAGCCCAAAAGAATTCTTTTGATAATGCCATTCAAATGGGAGTTAGTGGAATTATTATCGGTGCCGCTGACAGCAGAGCATTCGACGATTCGCTGGATAAAGCAAGTGAAGTTGGGATTCCGGTGGTCGCCGTCGATACTGGCATCGACCATCCTCATATTGCCTCGCTGGTGCAAACTGATAACCTTTCCTCGGCCAAAATTGCCGGTCAATATATTCTCGACCACATGACTCGACCTGGAAAAGTATTAATCGTGGGCGGCGTTTTGGGGCATCAAACTGGTGATGCTCGTAAAAATGGTGTAACTGAAGTCCTTGAAGCTGCTGGAGTCGAAGTGATTTTCCGAGCTGCCGATTGGCTTCCGGAAAAAGCTTATGAAATTGCTCAAAATGAATTAGCCGCTAATCCAGAGGTAACAGCGGTTTTTTCTGCCTGGGACCCGGGAGCTATGTCGGTAAAATCTGTAGTAACCGAAAGAGGTCAGATGGGAAAGATTATCATTGTTGGCTTTGATGGCGACCCTGCCAACCTAAAAGCCATTAAAGAAGGAGAAATCCTGGCAACCATCAAACAAGACAACGTGAAAATGGGACAGGATTCCGTCTCGCTCTTAGTTGACATCATCAATGGAAAAGAAGTTCCAAAATACATTCCGATCGATGGTTTTATCATCGATCAAAGCAATGTGGATGAATTTCTTCAATAAGTAGACAACCCTTTAACCGATGTCTGGTTATTTAAAATCAACCAGACATCGGTTTTTTTATTGTTT
>NZ_DAOLQM010000022.1:0-16871 GCF_035418125.1 Atribacter sp.
GCAAAGGTTGGTAATGGACAATTTGATAACTCACCAGGTTTTCTTTTGGAATTCTCTGATATTGGAAATGAAAAGGTCTATAACGATAATAAACCCCATAACTACTCACTTGAATTTCTAAACGATTTAAAAACATAAACAGTGGTAGACCGATAATGACAATCAATCCAACGATTAATAATCCTGTATCTGACATTGGATTATTTCCCCAAGTTTTTTTAAAAATTAACTGTTGTATCATCCCATACAAAAAAACCACTATAGGAATCAAAACTAACCCCCAGATCCATTGAGATCTAACGGATTGAATTTCTTTAAAAATTACTTGATTAGAATTTCCAATATTCATCTTATGCCCTCAATATATTCATCTTTTTCTTTAAAATAATTTAATTGATTTTTCAGCTTAATGCAAATTACTCTGAATATAATTATAGAAGGAAAATTCAAAAAAAAAGGCTGCCCATGTAATGAGCAGCCTTTATATAAACCATTTTTACCGATTACATTTTCCCCGGTTTTCCATCATGCCTCGACCGTTTCCATCTCGATTACGACTGCATCGTCCCCGACAATCCCAATTGTCATTTTGGTTTTGGTTTCCTCGATTACTATTATCATTTTTTCCGCCTGTCCAGAGGGGATACCCATCAGCATCTCTTAATTCATAGGTCTTATTGTTTACCTTAAAGGAATAGGGAAGAAATACATTTTCTGCAACAAATTCACCGGTCAGAGAAATAGCAGCTCCAATTTGGAAATCCTTTGGATCGTATTGTTTTACCGGACCCAACTCAACCTCAATCACTTTGCCATCCGCATCAACTTTAATTTCAATCTGTGGGGGAGTAAAATCAATGGCTTGTATTGTTCCGCTCATTTCAACTGTTTTACCAGTCAGCTGTCTCCCATAATTATTTTCTCCTCGTCCACGAGCCAAAGCAAAACTACTAACCATAAGAACAACCAGAAGAGCTACGGTAACACCACTTAAAATCTTCTTCATTATTTCCAGCTCCTTTCGACTTTTTACTGATTGTTCCTATTTTAGCCTCCCAACCTTAGAATAACCTTAGAATTCCCTTAAAGTTTGATTAGAATTTAACCCTTCACCCTAAAACATCTTCTATAAATTTGCCTTGTTTATAAAACAACTCTCCGTCAGCATAGATCTCCCCTTGGTCACGCATATCGCAAAGCATATCCCAATGAATTGAAGATTGATTGGTCCCACCTGCTTCCAGCATCGAGTCTCCCAAAGCCATGTGTATCGTACCTCCAATTTTTTCATCAAACAACATATTCCGGGTAAATTGCTGGATTTGATAATTCGTTCCAATAGCCACTTCTCCAAAAAAACCAGCTCCATTATCAGTGGTGAGAAGAGCACGGAGTAAATCCTCACCTTTTTTTGCCCGGGCTTCGACGACATGACCGTTACTCACTCTTAAAGAAATATCTTCAACTTCTTTTCCCATATAAATCCCTGGAAAACTAAAAGTAATAAGCCCTTCGATTTGATTTTCAACTGGAGAGGTAAAAATTTCTCCATCAGGGAAATTTTCTCGTCCACAACAATTAATCCAGGTACGATCGGCAATTCCCACCCTTAAATCGGTTTTTTCGCTGACAATACGCAGTTCTTTTTTTGAATTGAGATAACCAATCCATTTCTCCTGATCTTTTTCAATTCGCATCCACTCAGCAATGGGATTCTCGGTATGGAGATATCCCGCTCTGTAAACAAAATCTTGGTATTCTTCTAAGCTCATACCAGCTTCCTGGGCATCGGCATGAGTAGGATACTGAGTTCCACACCAGCGAAGACTTCCATCTCCCATTCTTTGGGAAAATTTTCGACGAATCGCTTCGTTGGCTTGTATACTCATTTTGATTTTTTCGGAATCAATGTTGGTACGAGACTTGGTGTTCCAACTTCCCCAAGCAGTCAAAAAAACATCAGCATGATCCACAATGGTTTTAAAAAAAAGGTCTTCAGCGTGGACTGCCTCCCGACTTCCATACCGGAATTTTGCCAATCTTACCGAATCAAGCTCGACAATGGTTCGTACCACAGCTCCCATCTGAAAAGCTTGGGTTGCAACTGCTTCAATCCAAGGAATAGCAACATCCTCTGCTGTAATAAAGACTTTCTCACCGGGCTGGACCCGGGTGGAATAAGAAAGGAGAAGCTTAGCTAATTTTTGTAAATAAATATCGGACATATTCATCCCTCGATATAAATTTTTTTTATAAAACCAAACTTAATAAGTATATCAAAATTTTATCCAATTTGAAAATTACTATCTGATTCTGTTCAAAAACAAACAGGAATAACCAAGCTTTAACTCTTTTCTTTTCTCGAAAATTTTTTTATAATATTAAAAGAAGGGGTGCGCCTGTAGCTCAATGGACAGAGCCGCGGACTTCGGATCCGAAGGTTGGGGGTTCAACTCCCTCCAGGCGCGCCATTTTTTTCTCCACCTCACTTCAAGAGTGCCCCTTCCCAAAAGAATAATATTTTTCATTAAATCTTGGGTATGGTAAAATATTGAAAATTTTTTATTTTTTCAGGTAAAAATATTTGAAGGAATGATTTCAATGAAAATAAGGCATCTTTATGAGCTCAAAAGTCCTTCATATATTGTAGTATTTATAATATTTCTATTCCTTTTTTGGAATACCTCAGCAGAGAGCTTTGCCTCCCTTCTTATTACTGAATTTATGGCTTCCAATGGTTCCATAATTTTAGACCAGTCGGGAAAACTTAATGATTGGATCGAAATTCATAATACATCATCCCAACCTATCGATATAAGTGGTTATTTTATATCCGACAAATTAGACGATCCCTTAAAATGGCAGATTCCGGAAGGATATCATCAGGAAACGATCATTCCTGATGGTGGTTTTATCGTTCTAATCGCTGATGGGAGACCTGATCATGGTCCGCTTCATCTCGATTTTGAGCTTTCTAAAACCGGGGAGAGCATTATTTTAACTGAACCAGATGGGGACACAACCATTGATGTCGTCACCTTTGGTCCACAGTGGAAAGATGTCTCCTTTGGGAGGTCAACAACGAGTCCGGAAACCTGGGTGTTCTTTCTTTCACCTTCCCCAGGAAATCCTAATCAGGGAGCAAAAACCGCTTCCTATTGGATTGCTGGTCTTTATCTCTTTTATAAATCGTACCGGGAACTTTTCCTTACCTTTTTTGCTTTTTTAATCATTCTCACCTACATCAGCATTCGACTTTTTCAGGTTCTTAAAAAGCTTAGACAGGTCGAAGAAAAACAAACATCTTTGATTCAAGCCGTTCCTGAAATTATCCTTCAACTCGACCACAAAGGACAAGTAGAATGGCTTAACCAACCTGGTATTGGCTTTTTCGGTGAAAATACCTTAGGAAAAGATTGTCGGGAATTATTCAAAACTGCAATTTCATCGGTATCCATTGAAGATATCATCCAAAATCAAAATTTTGGGAGTTCTCTTTCTGATGCCCATTTCATTACCGAGTTTCCTTCCCATAAAGATGAATTTCAAAAAATTATTGATTGGAGCTCAAGCCCCTGTCTTCTCCAAGGTAGCAAAAAAGGAATTCTTTTGGTAGGGCGTGATATAACTCAGCAGCAATATAATGAAAAAAGAATTAAAGATAGCGAAAAAAACTATCGAGATCTTTTCGAAAAAACTCCAATTGGTATTTTAAAAGTTGATGTTAGTGGGGAAATTCTTGATATCAACCAACACATGTTGGAGATATTAGGAGCAACTCATAAGGAAGAAATACTTCATACTAACCTTGCAAATCTTTTTGTCCCGGAACAACCGTTTTTTAATGATGATTATAAACAATTGATAAAAAACCAAGTAATATCAAAGGATGGGGAATACACCTCCCGATGGGAGAAAAAGTTTTGGTTACAGTATAAAATTTTTCCAATTTTTGATGAATTGGGAAAACTTAAGGAAATGATCATCACTGGAGAGAATGTTACTGCAAAGAAAGAGGCGGAAGACAAACTTCAATATATTAGCCTTCACGATAGCTTGACTGGGCTCTATAACCGACCCTTTTTTGAAGAAGAGTTAAAAAGGCTAAACACTGAGCGACAGCATCCTCTTAGTGTCATAATTGGTGATGTGAATGGATTAAAAATATTAAACGATACCTTTGGGCACTTAGAAGGAGACCAACTTCTTAAAAAAACTGCTGAAATATTACAAAAATGTTGCCGCCAGGAAGACATAATCAGCCGCTGGGGAGGAGATGAATATGCCATTATCCTTCCCCAGACCGACCGTGAGACGGCAATACAAATTTGTGATCGAATCCGAAATGAATGTCAAATGCAGGAGAACAATTTAATCCCCATTAGCATTTCACTCGGGGTTTCGACAAAATCTTTACCCATTCAGGATTTTAAGAAAATCATTATTGATGCGGAAGAAAACATGTACCAGGAAAAATTAATAGAATCTGACCATTACCGACGTAAAATGCTTTCAACTTTTATCAACAATCTTAAACCGAAAACCTGGCATTCAACTGATCTCTGTCGACTTTGTCTCTGGTTTGGAATGGTTCTCAATCTTCCCTATTCAGAGGAAGAACTCATGTATTTAGCCGACCTCCATGACTTAGGTAAAATCAATATGGATATAGACTTTCTCTCCCAAGCCGGCCCGCTCAATGAAGACGGATGGAAAAAAATAAAAAAACATCCAGAAATCGGTTATCGTATAGCCCAGGCTATACATCAAATATCTACCATCGCTGATACTATTTGGGCACATCATGAACGATGGGATGGGACTGGCTATCCCCGAGGTCTTTCCAAAGAGAACATCCCCCTCTTAGCTAGGATTATGGCTATTGCCGACGCCTATGATGCCATGAGATGCGGCCGACCTTATCAATCACCTCTTACCAAAGAAGAGGCGATTAACGAGCTCTTACATTATTCTGGTAGTCAATTTGATCCGAATTTAGTAAGCTTATTCATCAAACATTGCCCAATCATCACTTCTGAAGAAATGTCCAGCAATTAGAATAATCAAGGCTTGAGATAATAATGATAAACTCGTATGCTGCATTGTGGCACCAAATGAAGATGAAAATCCAAGATTCGACATGCCATGGCAGGTCGCTACATTAATTAAAGAATGGGCACAATACATTGTACTCCTACAATTTTATATTCTTTGGTAGGGGCTTGATTGATCAAACCCCCATAAATTCTAATTAAATTAATTATTGGTATTGTATTTACCTTTTAGGATAAGGATCAATCTCTCCCTTTAGAAAAGGGGGTAGGGGGGATTTGAAAGAACAGGGAAAAAAACCAATCCCGAACCGTTTCCCGCCTCACGCTCCTAAAAAAGTGAGGGCTCAGGATGACAACATTTTTTACTCGTTCCTGTATTTTCAGGATAGTCTTTTTTCAATATCTTTATAAATCATAATATCTATAAAGGAGGAAGCGATATGAATCATTCACTTAAAGTTGGTGTGATTGGAACTGGCTTTATTGGTCCTGCCCATATCGAGGCAGCACGGCGAACTTTTTTAGCTGATGTCATTAGCCTTGCTGATGTTAACGATGAAATTGCCCAGAATAAAGCTCTCCAGTATGACGTGAAAAACCATTTTGGAAATTACCGCGATTTACTAAAAGACGATAAAATTCAAATAGTACACATCTGTACTCCCAACCATCTTCATTTTCAAATGAGCAAAGAAGCATTAGAGGCTGGAAAGCATGTTATTTGTGAAAAGCCTTTGGCTATGAACCGCCAGGAAGCAGAAGAGCTGGTTGAATTAGCTGATAAAAAAGGTTTAATCAATGCTGTCCACTTCAATATTCGTTATTATCCCTTAGCTCGAGAATCACAACGCAAGGTTAAGAAGGGCGAGCTTGGGGAAATTTTTGCTGTTCACGGGTCTTATTTACAAGATTGGCTATTCTATCCTACTGATTATAATTGGAGATTGGAATCCAGCATGAGTGGCGAATCCCGTGCGGTTGCTGATGTCGGTTCTCATTGGTTGGATATGGTTGAATTCGTTACTGGTGAAAAAATCATCCAAGTATTAGCTGACTTTGCTACTTTCTATCCCATTCGGAAAAAACCCTTGAAACCAGTTGAAACCTATGCAGGAAAAATTCTTCATCCGGAAGATTACCAAGACATTGCAATTAACACTGAAGATTACGCCACTGTTCTTCTCCGTTTTGGGAATGGAGGTCATGGTGTGTTAACCGTGAATCAGGTCGCAGCTGGAAGAAAAAATCGCTTGTACTTTGAAATAGATGGCTCTCAAAAAGCAATTGCCTGGGATTCGGAAAAACCCAACGAACTCTGGATTGGTTATCGAGATCAAGCTAATCAAACGCTCTTAAAAGATCCTTCGCTCTTAGACAGTGAAACCAGAAAAATTGTTTCTTTCCCTGGAGGGCACAACGAAGGTTTCCCTGATACCTCGAAACAACTCTTCAAAGAAGTGTATCAAGCTGTTTTGGATCCATCCGCTCCGAAAAATTATCCGGGTTTTAAAGATGGCCTTCGAGAAGTACTTTTGTGTGAAGCAATTCTAAAAAGCTCCAAAAACAATCAATGGGTAGAAGTAAAATAAAAGACAGTGACAAGAAACAATGAGCGATTCGAAATTATATAATACCTATTGACTCATTACTCTTAGAAATACTTCAACCAGGTGCGGGTCGAACTGATAACCTGCACCTTTTTTTATCTCATTCAAAGCTTCTTTTTTGGATATCGGTTTCTTATAGGTTCTTCCATCAACCAAAACGTCATAGGTATCGGCAATTGCTACAACCCTTGATAGGAGAGGAATAGCATCCCCCTTTAATCCTTGGGGATAACCAGTCCCATCCCATCTTTCGTGATGAGAAAGAATAGCTTCCGCAATCGGGATTAATTCTGAAGAATTCAAGGCGATCTGATAGCCAATCTTGGGATGTCGTTTTACCATATCCCATTCTTTCGGAGAAAGAAGCCCAGATTTATTTAATATTGATTTGGGAGTAGCAATTTTCCCCAAATCGTGCAGCCGAGCTAAAAGGTTCAAGTGATGGAGTTCTTCTTGGGAAAACCCTAATTCTTGGCCAATTTTTTGGGTAATTTTTTGGAGTCGATCGGAATGAGTTTCGGTTTCTTGAGTAATTTTACGAAGCGACTTTTCTATAGCGGTAACCAGATCTTGACTTAATTCATTACTTCTCGTCAATTTGTTCCAATACATCCATCCTTCAGCTGTTTCAATAACTTCAGTTATCAATCGATCCTGATTTTCTTTCACAGCATATCCAAAGGAAATACTGACTTGGAGAGGATTGGTTTCGATATTATGTAATTCTTTTTGTATTGATTCTACGGTAAACTGGAGATATTCATTGTCGACTTGAGGTATTAAAAGTATGAATTCATCTTCATCCCAGCGGGCTAAAATATCTTGATTTCGAGAAAACCTCTTCAAGATATTAGCGGTATCAATAAGAATTCGATCACCCTCCTGATGACCAAACCTTTCATTTACTAAGTGAATTTCATTTACATCTCCTAAAATAATACCGATTGGGTGGTTTTCAGGAAAATTTTGACGGGAAATCTCTTCTTCAAAAAAAGCTCGATTGTATAACCCGGTAAGTGGGTCATGGAAACTGATATATCGAATCTTTTCTTCGGCTATCTTTCTCTCAGTAATATCTCGAGCAATTCCCTCTATAGCTATAGTTTTTTTTCTGCGGTTATAAACCGGCACATATTTATGTTCCATCCAGATAGTGGTGCCATCTTTACGAATCATTCGGATGGCAAGAGGTTTATCAAGAGCTGTGGGATTTTTTAAATATAAATCCAAAAGTGGTCGATCCTCAGGAAATACTCTTTGAATAAAAAGAGTAGGGTCGGCATAAAATTCAGATGGGGTGAATCCGATTATTCTTTCTACTGCTGGATTAATATACTCCAGCTTCATGGGTTCAACCGCCTGGAAACGGAAGAGAAGGTCCTGAGCATTATCAACTAAAGATTGGATATGATTAGGAAGATTAAAATTATCGGGAGAAAAAGAGACCTGGCCTAATTTAGAGTCGTCGGTTTCTCCCTGGGGTTGGGAATTTTGCTTAAAATGACTCCACCAATAATTCGATAAACGGGTCTTTCCACTTCTATTTTGAATAGTCTGGACAACTGCCTGAGAAATAAAGAGAAGAGATAAAAACTTGACAGTAACCCGCCATTCGATCATAAATCCATATTGGTTACGAAGCATGGTGAATACCACTTCCGCTCCAATACTAAGAATCAAGGAAATAATGAGCGGACGAAGTACTGAAACGGAAATTTT
Source organism: Atribacter sp. (assembly GCF_035418125.1). Lineage (NCBI taxonomy): Bacteria > Pseudomonadati > Atribacterota > Atribacteria > Atribacterales > Atribacteraceae > Atribacter > Atribacter sp. Next base: position 8,381 of record NZ_DAOLQM010000022.1, read on the forward strand.
CTTTTTCCAAAAAAGAAGAATAGACAAGGTTATATAAATAAAAGCGCTGATGATATATTCACTCACTAAAGAAAAATTGGTTAATCCTAAGCCGGGTTGATAACTTTGAGGAAATATGTTCCATAGAAATGAACTACAAAATAAAAATATTACTAAGCCTAAATAAATAAGTCCTAAATATAAAAAACGGTATCTTTTAAACCAAGCAAGAAAGCCGATTAAAAAAATTGCACACTCAGCAAAACGAGCAATCAACCAGAGCTGGATGGTCAAGTCAATAATATTTCTCAATAAAAAGGGATTTCTCCAAAAAAGAAAAATTCGTATAAAATCAATCAGAATATAAACAATCGATAAAATGCTGATACTAAAAATGAAGGGTTGGGAAGATAGCCGTAAATAATTCGTGCCAAGAAATAAGATATTATAAGCAATTAGGAGGCTCATAACCCCCATGGTACTATGAAAGAACAGTGTTGATGGTGAAGCTACAAAGAAAAAGACCCCAATTAAAACAATCTCACCGATAATCAGTTGGTATTCTTTGGGGATAATCTCTAAGATTTTTTTTGCATAACAATTTATCATGGTCCCCCTCCATTACTTAGGGGTAGTATATCGCAAGCTAATCAAGAATGCGATTTTTTCTAATAAATTTATTCAACAAATTTTATATAAAATATATCTTATAATAAGGAAAGATTGCTTAATTTATAAAACGAAAGAGAGGATAGATATGAATGATCGTGAAAGATTTTTAAAAATTGCTCACTTTCAACGCTTTGGAGACCCATTTGTTTTCCGACATTGGTTCTGGTTTGAAACTGTGGAACGCTGGCGGCGGGAGGGGATACCAGCCAATGTCAGCCCTTATGATTATGTTAGTTTAGGAAAAGATCGGGTTGAATATCTCCCCGTAAACACTCTCACTCTAAGTTTACGTCCCTACCATAATGCTCCCTGGCCTATAGCAGTTGATCCTCAGTTTGAAAGAAAAGTCTTAGAAGAAGATGAAAATACCGTGGTGATCCTGGAAATCGATGGAGGGGTAGTCCGTTTTTCAAAAAAAGATCCAACCAATATGCCTCAATTTATTCGTTATCCAGTTCCCAATCGGAAAACCTGGGAGTCATTTAAAACCCGTTTCGATCCATTAACTCCTACTCGGTTTTTAGAAAACTGGCAGGTTATCAGTAATACCGATTTTCAACGTGATCCTCACCTTCAAGGAAAATCTTGGAATGAAAGAGATTTTGTTCTCGGTGTTTCGGCTATTAGCCTTTTTGGAATTTTCCGTGATATGATGGGATTAACCGGCATCAGTTATACCCTTTACGACGATCCCAAGCTCATTGAAGAAATGATGGATCATATGGTTTATTTCTCACTGGAAATTTTTAAAAAAATATTTGCTGCTGGAATTACTTTTGACTTTGTTAATCTTTGGGAAGACATGTGTTACCGGAGTGGTTTATTAGTCTCACCAAAAATTGTGAAGGAAATGATGGTTCCTCGTTACCAAATTCTCACTGATTTTCTCCGAAAGAATGGAGTAGATGTTTTTCTGCTTGATTGTGATGGAAATGTTGACGAATTAGTTCCACTTCTTATTGAGGGTGGAGTAAATGGAATCTTTCCTATGGAAGTCCAAGCTGGCTCGGATCCGATTGCTATGCGGAAAAAATATGGAAGAGATTTAATTATTGCCGGAGGCATTGACAAACGAGAGCTCACCAAAGGAAAAAAAGAGGTCGATGAAGAATTGAAAAAAATTCCCTGGCTTCTTGAACAGGGTGGATACTATCCAATTGTCGACCACTTGGTTCCACCGGATGTCCCTCTTCAGAACTATATGTATATGATGGAGCAGCTCCAGAAAATGGCAACCACTGGCTAATGGAGTTATTTTTTATTTTGAATCGTTTTTAGATGCTATAAAGCTATTAACGAAAACGAGTACTGAGAGTCAAGTACCATTCGCCGGAGCAATTGGGCTCTAAAGGATGAGCATATCCCAAAGTTAAATCAAGTGGGAAACCTTCGGATAAATAACTTTGAAGAGAAAGTTCGCTCCCGATGCTTCCAATCCAATCTAAGGTGTTCCAGCTTTCTCCAGCTGCTGACTCAATCCAGTATATTTTTCCATGGATGCTCTTGACTAACCCCAGGCTGAAGAGGGGTTGGTCAAGAGTTATTACTGAAAATTCATACCTCAACTCAAAACGGCCGGCAATTTTTCCTCGAAGGAATTCTTTGGGATAACCAGCGATTCCCCACAATGAATCTCGACCGCCGATTGCAAAATCCTGGGGAAGCGTGCTATACCCCACAGCCATTTGAGCATACCAGGAATGATCGATATTCCCGGCTCGAAAGGATTGCATTTCCCACGTAAACAGAGTTTTTTGGGCAGGATACACCTCGTACTTCCCATTTTGATAGGTTAAGTTAATAGATTGTTTGGTAACCCAAGAGTCATTCCCACCAACAAAAGAACCGTCATGACTTAGAAAAAATCCTTCCCAACATCCCGAATATAGGCTGTCATCTCGATAAATCTTTTCATATCCGGCACAGAAATTGAGCTGATTTTGGTGAGGCAAAAAAATTGGATAACCGAATGAGAGGGAATACTGATATTTCTCCTGGTCTAAGGAGAACCAAAAATCGATTTCCGGATCCACAAACAAACCCTGATAGGAAAATGTCGTGGTGAAATTTTCTTGTAAATCACTTTGATAGGAAAGTGAATAGGAATGAAACCCCAGGTAATCCCGTGCACTGGTTGTTCCACCCCAGAGGAGTGGAACCCAATAACGAGGAAAAAGATGTTTGGTCGCCTGATAGGGCTTATCTTCAAAATTCTGGGTTGGAGGGGTTTTATCCAGTAAATCTGGAATTCCTTGTGGTTCTACTTCTATCTTTTTCCAGCTATGGATATCCGATAGAAATTCTGAGACATCGAATCCTGATCGGTGGTAAGCAATGCCGTAAAATTTATGTCCATTATATATCGGTTCAAACAATCCGTTCACCACATTGGTTACCTGATAGTATTCACCAGTATCAAGATAATATGCATAAACATTGTACACGCCATTTCGGTCTGAAGAAAAAAATAATATTTTCCCATCGGGAGAGAAAGAAGGGGAGAGATCGGCATAACCATCTGAAGTAATAAAATGAAGTCCTTCATCTTCAGTTAAAAATGCCAAGTCAAGGAAGCCGTTTTTCCAACCGCTTATCACCATAGTTTTTCCCGTTGGATCAATCGTGGCTTGAATAGGCCGGAATGAAGAAGGAAATTCAGAAACTGATTCTATCTTTCCTGAGGTAGGGTCAATAGAGCATAGACTTTCGGGAAAAACATTCCTTCTTAGAAAAAACACTTTTCCATTTTGGAAAAATGGACTAAAAGCCCGAAGGCCATGAGTCAGCCTACTTTCTTTCCCGGTATCCAAATCATAGCAAAAGATATCAAACCAGGAATAATATTTTTCTGGAACCATTTTTGAATAGACTAAATATCTTTCATCGTGGGAAAAAACTGGACTTCCAACGATTGAGCCCTTGACTATTAAGCGCTCCTGGCTACCTTTTAGGTCACGAAGCCGTAATCCTGAGATAAATTGAGGGTGGGATAATGAGTAAATTAACTTCTCTCCGTCAGGAGAAAGGCTTAAGCCGGATACATAATACCCTCGATCAGTTATAAAAGAAATTAGGGTTGTTTTTTGGCATTGAATTTTTTGGTATTGGTTTTGGTATTTTTCCTTAAGATTTTCCTCCCAGAGCTTCCACAATTCATCGGTATCAACACCGATGGCTTTTTTAAGTGCCCGATCAAATCCATAAATATGAAAGTTATCCGAACAAAGAGTACTAATCTCACCTAATTTTTTCTCACCAAAATAATCGGCAATGAATTGACAAATACTGGCACCATAGATATAGCAGCCATTCTGACCTGGCCATCGGTCAAGATAGCTGTATCCACCTAAGAGATGAGAGGGTTCGAAATGATTCCCCAAAGCCATTTCTCTCAAATACATATCGTATAATGTATCAGACAACCGACCTTGGGTACCAAAGTGATTTTCAGCATACATGGCATATCCTTCCCATGCCCACATTGGTTGAATAACATTGGGAAGGACTACATATCCTAAAAGTTTTCGCCAACGTTTGATTTCGGGACTTGCTGCTTCAAGATGAAGCATATGGGTTAATTCGTGAGCCAAAACCATATGTATCCAGTTTCGAAACTTAGTTCCTAAAAATTGGTTGTAAGGTTGAGAGATAACCAAATGGATTTCGCCTTGAAGAGGATCGGCTTGGCCATTGGGAATATCGGTATTATCTGCCAGGACGATTGCCGGTCGAAAAGAAAGAGTGGTGTTGAGGAAAGTTTCGATTTGAGAAAGAATACCTTCGGCAAGTATGGCAACTTCTAAGGCTACATCCTTTAAAGAAGCTGGAAAAACCACCAGAAAATGACCGGTATCCATTTCCCGCCAATCCAAATAAGGATCAAAACGTTGAGGAAATACCGGCTTAGAAAGAACAACCAGGATGATTAGGATAAAAAACCATATTAAGGAATATTTTTTCATAAAAGGATTATAACTGAGAAAGGTCTTATCGACCAATCTTTTTATATCTTACCTATTAATTTTCTAATTATTTATGATCGTATTATTATGACACCTGGCATAAATCTTATTCTTTTGGGTTGTAACAAATAGAGATAGCAAATAAATGGAGTGATAAGCATGAATTTTGAAGAATATATATACACATTCAATCTAAAAGAACTCTCTGAACTTTTATTACAAAGCAGTCAAAAAGATAGATTTCAATACCAACAAATCAATAACGATGTTTATCTTATCTGTGGAGTTAAAACTCAAGACTGTAAAATGTGGAAAATTTTTCCCGAAGTCAATGACGAAGTCAATTTGAAAGCATTACGGGTTATTGCCCTTGAAGCGTATCGAAATGGTTTTTTAAAACCTCATATCCCAAAACCAGTGAAGAGTAAACAGAAATGAGTTAAGTATCATCGTACTGAACATCACTTTCCAACAGGATAATTTCATCGTTTAGATAACAAGGAACGGGAAAAACCTGGTTGAGTGAGATCGAGGTTGGAATAATTTTATACCTCATTTTAGGGTTTTCGTCGGAGCTGATTTTTTTCAAATTTCTATTTAATTTCTTTTTCATGACATAATTTTCTGGTGCTAATACAGGTTGGAAATTTACTGTTCTGAAAATTCTGCCTTAACTTCAACTTCCCAGTCTTCAACCGGGAAAATATCATAAGAATCAAAACCAAAAGCTTGAATTTGATCCCGATTGAGCTCAATTACCCGATCATCAAATAACAACCAAAAAGAACCATCTTTTTTTTGGAGTATCCGAATATCATTTACAACCCAAAATATTCCTCTACCCACCTGGACTACCATAAATATCTTCCCCCTATTACATGATAATTTTATATACGAAACTTCATCCGGATGGTTTTTGTGGATAACTTCAATATTAAGCGAAATAGCTTTAATTGCTGTGCAAAAGACTTTTTATTCACCGGTTTTTCACCGGATATCAACAGCTTTGCTGGGTTGCAGAATCATTTCGTTTTAAAATTGAAAAAAAATGAATCATAACTCCTTAAAAAGGATTCGAGATGGCGTGCTTTCTTATTTAATGATCATTATTCACTCTCACACGATCAATTCTTTCCTGCATTTCCAATCATTGCTTGTTCCAGGATTTATTAAATCGACCATTTCTCAAAAAATTGTTACAATAAGAAAATAAAAAATTATTTAATACAAAATACTAAAGGAGAGAGCCTTATGAGCACCGTTCAAATCCAACCACTTACTTATGAAACATTCCAAAAATATGGAGATTTTGTTCAAATCGATAAGGTCAGTCCAGAAAAATACCAAAGAATCGGACAACCACCAATTGAATTTTATCCTGATTTAGTTTTGCAAAATTTAGGAAGTTCAATCCTGGGAGTCTCCTTATGTCGGGTTTTCCCTCGTGACTTAAAAATTGAAGTTACCGAACATCATAACGATACTGAAGAGGGAATGTTGCCTCTTGATGGAGACGTGCTTATCCATGTTGGTGCTTCAGCAGAAAAATCTGAAGATATGAAAGTCGAAATCTTCGAAGTTCCCAAACTTACCTTGGTCAGACTAAAAATTGGAGTATGGCATCACGCCGCATATGCCAAAGGAGATCAACCGGTTAACGTGCTCATTCTTTTAGCAGAAAGAACTTACCACAACGACTGCGAAGTTGAAAATTATCAATTCACCTTTGGTAAAAAATGCTAAAAGGGAAGCAGTGGTTGATATAAATAGGTGAGGTTTTTACAATTTCCACCTTATGTCTATCAGTATTAATAGAGATTTTTTTACGCTTTCCAATTTTTGGATTTAAACCAAGGCGAGAGGACCCTCTCGCCTTGGTTTATCTTTTATTGAATGTTTTTCTCAATAGCATCGTACATGCTTTGGAGGGCTTCCTGCGGAGTTTTGGTTCCCATTAAAGCATTCTGAACTTCAATCTGTTCAGCATAGGACCACTCATCATACCAGGTGAGCTGAGGAAGAGCTCGGGCAAATTCTGCTTGTTTTCCGAAATTTTTCCAATAAGGATAGAGAGCCAATAGCTCGGGATCTTCAAAATGAGCCTTCCAGATCGGAAGAGTTCCGATTTCCAAAGAACGAACTTTGTCTCTCTCCGGACTGGTCATATATTCAATATATTTCCAGGCTGCTTCGGGATTTTTTGATGTTGCTGGAATAGCCAAAGCTTCTGGAAGGTTCAAGGTTGCTTGATATTCTGGTTTTACTGCCGGGATATATTCAGCTATTTCAATTTCTCCAACTATTTGCGAAATTGATGGGTCGTTTGAGGCGTTATAAACACCTGGCCAAGCTTGGGGGAAAAAGGCTGTACTTCCATTATAAAAAACATTAGCGGTCATTTCCTGGTTCATGGTGAGCGAGGCTGGATCAATGACCTTGGTATTCAGGAAGCAATCAGCCATGAAAGTGAGAGCATCGATCGCTGGTTGTTCTAAAAAGGTTGGTTTCCCTTCATTGTTAAACAGATCAGAACCAAAGCTATAGCTTATAAAGGTATGCCAATTCGCAAGAGATTGGCTTTGTTCAGCAGCTTCACTGCTTCCGTATTGAATCAAGTTGGCGGTAATCATTTTCTGTGACTGCTCGACAAATTCTGCCCAGGTATGTGGAGGTTCAGCAATACCAGCATCTTTTAACTTCTTTCCGTTATACATGAAAAAACGGGTATCGTTATTCCATACAATACCATAAAGAGTGCCATCGACACTGAAAGTATTCACTAAACCTGGTAACATTTGATCGATAACATCAGCTTCCATATATTGGTTGAGCGGAACCAACCAACCGGCTTCATTAAACTTAGCTACCCAGGCATTATCAAATTCGATAACATCAAAAGATGTTCCACCTGCAGCCAATTCGGTGAGAACTTTATCCGCCACTCGGTCCCAGGCCATGGTGATTAATTCTACTTTGATACCGGTTTCTTTTTCAAATTCTCGGGTTTGTTGTTCCCACAAACCCTTAACATCCATCTCATGACGAGGCATAATGACTGCAATTTGTTCCTGGCTATTACTAACCATTACTATAGATAAAATCCAAACCATTGCTAACAATAAAATCCAAACATTTTTTTGGGTTTTCATATTTTTACCTCCAAATTTGGTTTTATTCTACTCAAAATAATCTTATTCTGATTACACCTCCTTCTTTTATTTTTTTATAATCTTCCTATTTATAACAGTGAATAAAAATTTATCTACCTTGAAAGTACCAGAACGTTTTTTAAAGGTTTTCTTTTAGAGCAACCAACCAGGATTTCATTTTGTGCTTTCACCCTCATCCTCACCTTCGAACTCTGAATCGTCATTGCGAGGAACGAAGTGACGTGGCAATCTCATGAGTTCAATCTTTTTTTTCTCTCCCTTTGCCTAAAGAGAGAACATTCAGGATTCGATTGGTTTCCAAAAATTCAAATCCCCCTTACTCCTTTTGCTAAAGGGGGAACTTATTTTTCCCTCGCCCCTCCGTGGAAAAGGATCAGGGTGAGGGGGCAACTCTTATCATCATCAACTAATGCTGTAAAGCAGCATGAAAGTCTATCCTAAATATCCACGGGCATGATAAATCAAGCCCCACAAAAGAATTAATAATTCAGGGGTACAATGTATTGTGCCCGTTCTTCATTTAATGTAGCGACATGCCATGGCATGTCGAATTTTGGATTTTCACCCCATTTTCTGCCATAAAAGTAGTAGGAGAAACTATCCTTCCTACCTGGTACGATACTATTAAGAATATTTACCCTTTCACCGATCCGGCTGTTAACCCCTGAATGATAAACTTTTGAAAAATTAAAGCCAGAATAACTGGTG
>NZ_DAOLQM010000023.1:0-16586 GCF_035418125.1 Atribacter sp.
CCAACACTGAGGAGAATGATGATTCCAACAAAGAAATTATTCCAGGAAGACGAAAGACCAATAAGGATTAAGGTGGTATTTAAAACTGAAATGATGAGCACTCCAAAAAATGTTCCTAAAACAGTACCTCTTCCTCCAGTTAACTTCGCACCGCCCAGAACTGTTGCAGCAATAATCGTAAGTTCTTCGCCAACTAAGGAAATCGGATTCAGCGATCGAACTTCAGCTGCATAGATAATCCCCATTATTCCTGCTAAAACTCCCATATAAGAATAAACAAAATAGCGGATGGATGCGATATTCAATCCAGCTCGTTGGGCGGCAACCGGACTGCTCCCCAGAGCATAGACGCTTTTTCCCAACATAGTTCGGTTTAAAATAAACCAGGTTACCAATACCACCAGGGCAACTGGAACGAGGAATAAGGTGAGATTCGCCGTTCCTCCACTCGATAAAGGTATTGATAATAAAGAGTTGGTACCGAATCGAACGATAGATTTCGGCATCTGTCCAACCGGAATGAACTTAGTTCCAAATAATACCGATAAAGCACCAATAAAAATATTTTGTGTCCCTAAGGTAACGATGAGAGGTCGCAACCTAAATTTATGAACGATGATACCGTTTAAAAAACCCAAAAATAAACCAATAAAAGCCGATGCTAAAAAAGCCAAAAATAAACTATCGATACCAAACGCAATCATAATTCGGATGGTAATGTAACCACTAAATATTGCCATGGCCGTGAAAGATACATCAATCCCACCTGAAACTAACACCACCAATACTCCCATGGCCAATACCATCATTCCGGCACTACTTTTAACAATATCAAAAATATTATCCAGAGCTAAAAATGTTGGATTAACTATACTAACAAATGCGCAATAAGCGAACAGAATGAGAAACAACACTGATTCTTGTCGTTTCATTAAATCTCCGATTGTATACCTTCTTCCGTTCATCTTAGGCCCTTCCTTCCACAAGGCTACGCAATTCATCCTCGGTGGTATCACTGGTATTTACATTTGCAGTTATTTTCCCATCCCTCATGACAATGATGCGATTACAATTATGGTATATTTCAGGAATTTCATCAGAAATCATTATAATCGCCATACGGTTTCGGGCTAATTCATGGATTATTTCATAAATTTCCGATTTTGAACCAACGTCGATTCCAACCGTTGGACTATCGAGGATAAATAATTTTGGATTAGTCGCCAACCATTTTCCCAACACTACTCGCTGTTGGTTTCCGCCTGACAATGTCTCAACAATCGTATCCATAGAAGAAGCTTTGATGCGAAGTTCATTAAATACTTTATTGCTTTCCTCTTTTGCCCTGGTTTGATCGATGATAAGAAAACGCCTTAACTGTTCAAGGGTTGCAGCGGTTAAATTGTCGGTTATAGTTTTGGTTCTAAAGAGTCCTTGACTATGCCTATCTTCTGGCAATAAGGTGATTCCAAGCTCACGAGCCTTAGCTGGATTACCAATATGTACCCGTTTATCCTCGAATAAAATTTCACCGGATTGCGGATGATTTAAACCAAAAAGAGATAGAGCCAGCTCAGTCCGCCCAGCACCAAGGGGTCCAGTAATGCCAACAATTTCGCCTTCATTGACCGATAAATTGACATTGCTGAAGTGGGGCTTTCGTGTTAATTCCCGTAATTCGATAACTCGTTTCCCTTTTTTTATTTCTGAATCAAAAGTTTCATATATTATTTCCCGTCCGGTCATATAGTAAGCCAATTTGTTTTCATCTAATTCATTGGCAGCGAAATCACCAATTTTCTCTCCATCCCGTAAAACAGTAATGATATCAGCGATACGAAATACTTCGTTTAATTTATGGCTGACAAATATCGAGGTAATATTCCTTTGTTTTAATTCCTCGATGGTTTTCAAAAGTGTATCAATTTCTTTTTTGGTCAAAGCGGTTGTTGGTTCATCAAATATAAGCAATTTGGCATCTAAGACCAATGCCCGAGCAATTGCCACAATCTGTTTTTGGCTCATTGATAAATTACTCACCTGTTCCTTCATATCAATTTTGGAATCAAGACGCTCAAGCTCTTCGTTCGCCCTTTGAAGGTATTCTTTTTGATTAATGAGCCATTGGGAATTTTCAACCAGCCAATTAAAAGCAATGTTTTCTCCTACTGAGAGGTCGGGAAAGAGGGAAAGGTCCTGATAAATAACCTGCACTCCTTCACGCATGGCCTGTCGAACAGTAAGCTTTTTATAGGAATTCCCGTTAATTTCTATTGTTCCACTTTCAGGTGATTCAACACCGGAGATAATGCGGATTAAAGTAGACTTTCCCGAACCATTTTCACCCACCAAACAGTGAACTTCTCCGTAGCGTACATCCATATCCACGTTCTTCAAAGCTTGTACACCTGGAAAAGTTTTACTGATATTACTCAACTTTAAAATTAATTGTGGTCCCATGTTTATTCCGCCTCAAGAGGCTTATCTAAATCTATGCCCAGCCTTTAAAATAATGCTGGGCATAGATTTAGATAAGTTTTCTTTGTTAAAAAAAGGAGCTATTAGAAGGGGAAATCATTTACATTTTCCTTGGTGAGTACCAGCGGTGCATTACCATAGATAATACCATCTTCTACGGTCACACTCTCATACCCTTCTTTACCAAGGCTAATACCAGTTTCTAACGGTTCTCCTTTGAGTATTTTATAAGCAATCATGGCACATACATAACCTGCATCAGCCGGTCGCCAACATTGAGCTTGACGAAGAGAACCAGATTCCAAATAGGTTTTACTCATAGATGGAAGGGTTAATCCAACTACAGCTACCTGTTCCTGCAAACCACGTTCCTCAACAGCTTGGGCTTGCATGATAGTTGATGAAGCGGAACATCCAAACATTCCTTTGATGTTGGGGTAAGTACGAAGGAGTTCTCGAGCTTTATTATAGGCAGTTTGTTCAGTATTGAAATCTTCAACCGGTTCTTGAAGGATGAATTTCATATTAGGATATTTCTCTGCTGCGTAATCGTGTCCAGCCTGAAACCATTGCATGTGGGTCTGCATAGTCAAGGCACCGACCATACCGACATATTCGCCTTCGTAGTTCATCTCTCGAGCAAGGCTTTCAAACATCAAAACGCCAAAATCTTCATTCCGGAAAGCTTCCATATCATAATCAACAATTCCTTTCAGTTCTTCTGCTTCATGGCTGATCACAATAATACCAGCATCTTTGGCTTTTTTGATAACCGGAATCATTGATTTTGGATCGTTAGGAACTACCAGGATAGCATCAACACCCTTGGCAATGAGGTCTTCAACCATCTGAACCTGTTTGGCAGGGTCTCCGCCTTCTGGGGCAATCTGGTATGAAGTAACATCCTCATGATCCTTACCAAACTCTTCAACACCAGTACGCATATCGTCAAACCAGGAAATTCCTTCATGCTTTGCAACCATAACGATTTCAAACTTCTCCTGGGCTAACACAGTGGTGCTTAGAGCTAATAAGACCAGCATGACTACTACAAATACTCGAGTTAAATTCCGCATATTTTTCCTCCCTTTTTGCAACAATCCTTGATCGACGTTGCAGGTAATAAAATGAAATTAACATACCAAATTTTTATTGTCAATGATAATCTGAGTCATAAATCTGAACTCTTTTCCTCAGATTTATGACTCTGCTTTGGTTATAAAATGTTCCATATCTGGTCCGGCTCCAGCCCAGGCTGTAATCGATTTTTCTTCTCCTACATTGATGGAATAATGAGATACTCCCGGTGGAATCAAGAGCGCATCACCAGTTTCCAGTAAATAATATTCCTCTTCATCAGGAAAGTGAATCACAATTTTCCCTTGAATCACGTAACAGATTTCATCGGCATTTTTATGCCCGGGATCTAAACAGGCACGTTGACCGGGAAGGAGAGTACTTATTGAAAAAGCAATTTTATCGGTAAAAGCATAAATCTCAGTGCATTCGTCTCCTTCCATAATTATTTTACCTTGACCCCTTTTTATAACTTTGCCTTTCACCACTTCCTCCTTTTTAATTTACTTCTCGATAGCTTATTATTGACCACACTGAGTACAGGTTGTCCCTGAACCTACTGGCTTTAATTCATAATCCACCTGATTGCTTAATACCTCATTAACTATAACATAGACTTTATAAGTATCCTTCATGAGTTGAGGAACCCGAGTATAAATATTCAAATCCGACCAGGTAATGATTTCGCCTTCAAAAGTTTTATTATCACCTCTTTTAAACACTAATTGACTTGACCCCTGTACTGCTCCGAAGTCTGATCCCAAAAGAGTTATTTTCGTTCCAGAGGGACCCGAATCCGGAGATATTGATGTAATTTTTGGATTAAGAGGAGCTGTTGGTGAGGGTGAGGGTGTCGGTTCTGCGGATTTGTTTAGGCAACCAGCAAAAATTGAAATCAAAGAAAAACAAAATACAATCAATAATAGAAAATTTCTGGTTTTCAAGATAATTCCTCCTTATTTTCTACAAATAGGACCTTATAAAATATGATAAATGAATCCTGACAATTTTCAAACTCCCACCCAAACTTTGATAAAAATTTAAAATCTAGATGAGGTAATACCCTCCCGCTCTATTCTATAATCTAATGTTTAAGAAATTATTTTAACCAAGGCTTAAAAACATGGAAATTTCTGGTTTTTATTCTTAAGATTTTTGAAAATAACTGATTGGTTGGTTGACTTTAAACTTTATTTTTTTATAATAAAAACGAAGTTAAGATAGGAGGGAAGATCTATGTCGCCTAACTTAGATAAAGAAAAACTGGCCATTGAAGGTGGAAAACCAATTAAAACTACTCCGGCCATACCCATGTTTCCCGGCGGTTTAGAAATCGGAGAAGAAGAAAAGCAAGCCGTATTGGAAGTTCTGGATAATAAATATCTTTTCCGTTATTACGGACCAGGAGAATACCCATCTCGAGTCAAAATGCTCGAAGAAGAGTTTTCTGGTAAAATAGGAATCAAACACTCATTAGCGGTAAATTCTTGCACCTCAGCTTTAATCACCGCTCTTGTAGCAGTCGGTGTTGGTCCTGGTGATGAAGTAATCGTCCCGGGATATACTTTCTTTGCCTCCTGTGCGGCAATATTAGCAGCAAAAGCAATTCCGGTTATTGCTGAAGTAGACAATTCACTTACTATTGATCCAATAGATTTGGAAAAGAAAATTACACCACAAACCAAGGCAGTAATCCCCGTACACATGCGCGGTGTTCCCTGCAATATGGATCGAATCCTCTCAATCGCAAAAAAACACAACCTTAAAGTCATTGAAGATGTTGCCCAAGCTTGTGGAGGAAGCTATAAGGGCAAGTATTTAGGGAGCCTTGGCGATTGTAACACCTTTAGTTTCCAGTTTCATAAGATTATCACTGCCGGTGAAGGTGGCATGATTACAACCGATAGTGACCTCTACTTCGATCGTGCCCAAGCCTACCACGATACTGCTGCTTGCTGGCGACCGGGTGGCCCAGCCAAGCGATTCGTATCGGCTCGTTACCAGGGAGAACTCTTCCCTGGAGTCAATTTCCGAATGTCCGAACTCATCGGAGCGGTCATGCTTACCCAACTTCACAAACTTGACGGCATTCTCAACAGAATGCGTAAAAACAAATCCAGAATAAAAAATGGGATCAGTGATATCCCAGGAATCGAGTTGAGACACCTTCATGACCCGGCTGGAGATACTGGGATTTCTTTGGTTTTCTTTTTGGAAAACGGACAATTAGCCGAAAAGTTTGCCTCTGCCTTAAAGGCTGAAGGTGTAGAAGCCAGTTCAATTTTTAATAAAGGAATACCCGACTGGCACATATATTCTCACTGGGAAATGATCATGAATAAATGGACTCCAACCTCCGAAGGTTGTCCCTATACCTGCCCCTACCATAAAGGATCAGTTCCCAACTACAACCGAGAGATGTGTCCCCAAACCTTGGCTCTATTGGATCGTTCAGTTCATCTTGACATTCCGCCTCAAATGAGTGAAGAAGATTGCGACCTCACCGTAGAAGCGATTCGAAAAGTTGCTCGTGCCTACTTATGATATTTTATACTATTTTTCCTTAATTCATTTTTGTGAGGCAATCCTTTGAAACATCGTGACATGAAGCTTTTAAACCGGGAAAAAATCCTGGGCTTATTATTAAACCATTCGTTACTGAGCCGGGCTGAGCTCGCTCAAAAGGCTGCAGTTAGCCCGGCAGTTGTTTCTCATATTATTAGAGAATGTTTAAAAGAAGGAATAGTTTGTGAGGATTCTGAGGGTGTCTCTCGAGGCGGTCGAAAACCAATCCTTCTTTCATTTGTTCCCGATAACAAATTGGTAGCAGGTTTAGTTCCCGGGAATACCACCGAATTTGCCGTATCGAATCTTTCCGGTCAACTGCTTTACAAAGAAGATATAGCTACAAAAAAATACCCTACTCCTTCAGAGTTAGTGGTATTTCTCAAAAAAATACTCCATGAATTTCTAATCAGAAACCATAAGTCTTGGTCACAACTGGTTTCCTTGGGAATTGGAATCCCGGGTATTTACGATCCCGAATTGGACCTGATCCATAAAATGGGTAAAATTTCCAGTCTTTTTGAATGGGAGGGAACAAAAATTCGGGAAATTTTCTCTCGGGAATTTCTTTGTCCGGTGCTGGTCTTTGACAAGGTAGTCGCTATGGCATTTGGTGAAGGGATACTGAGTTCCGAAGATCCAAATGTCAATTTAGTCTATCTGCATTTGGGAAGAGGAGTTGGAGCTGGTTTGTTCCTTAATGGAAAAATCTATCGGGGATCACAAGGAGCGGCTGGAGAAGTCGGTTATATGGTTTGTGGACCAGTTGATGAAAAAGACCCCATTTCTCTTCATGATATTCCTCCCCTAGAAAGCGAAATCTCTTTAAATAGCATTCTTAAGGTTTTTCGGGAAAAATGTCCCAACTCTTTTCCCAATAGTCTAAGGCAATCAGAAAATGATGAAGTTTTAATTTTGCACAAAACTTTTTTAAAGGGCGATTCTCAATGTGAAGCAATTTTAAAACCGATTTTAGAAAAAGCTGAGGGGATAGCAGTTAATTTGGTTGCGGTTCTAAACCCAGACCTTTTAGTTCTCGGAGGCAAGGTAACCGAAATATTTTCTGAAATTCTTCAAGAAAGGATAATTCAAAGACTTCAACGATCAGTTCTTTTCTCACCTCAGGTGAAAACCGTTACTCTGGGAAAAAATGAGGAAATCATGTGTACACTTTTTTTTGCTATCGATGATTACTTCCGACGCTTAACAGGAAATAATCAAGGGTTAACCTCCGCCTTTTTAAAAAGATACAGCCCCCAGCTCTGGAATCAATGAATTATAAAAGTGGTCTTTTTTGGGAGTGAGGAAAATCTTAAGATTCCCTCACTCCTGAATCAAATCAACTCATCCTCGAGGAGGAATTAATATGGTGGAGATTTCAGTCTGTTTTGAACCGCTATTTAACGGGAAAACTGATTTAGAAAAAATACAAACCATCCATAGTCTCGGCTACAATGCGGTAGAATTTTGGGATTTAGCCGGTAAAGATCTAAAAGCAATCACCGCTTATTGTCAAAAAACCGGTCTTAAAATTGGTATCTGTACCCTGAAGGATCCCTGGGGAAATATCCGTTTACACGCCGACACCAATTCCTACCTGCAACACTTTTCAGAATCTCTCGAATTACTAAAGCAGGTTGGTTCCAAAAGAGTTATTGTTCTTACTGGAGAAGATAACGGACAAAACAAAAAATTACAAATGAACCAAATTATAAAAAACTTAAAAGCCGTCAGCAGCCTGGCAGAAAAAGCCGAAATCGTGGTTTGCTTAGAAGTTCTGAATTCAAAAGTCGATCATAAAGGGTATTTCTTAGATTCAACAGCGCTTGGTTTTGAAATCGTTCGACAAGTTAATAGTCCTTCAATCAAAGTTCTCTACGATATTTACCATATGCAAATCATGGAAGGAAACATCATTTCAACCATTCAAGAAAATATTGAGCTGATTGGTCACTTTCATTCCGCCGGTGTACCAGGACGTCATGAACATTTTTATGGTGAGTTAGATTATCGAAATATATTTTTGGCTATACAGGAAACTGGTTACAACGGCTATTTTGGACTAGAATATTGGCCAACTCTGCCTGATGAAAAATCATTAGAAAAACTGCGGGAATATTTTCTTGATGAATAACTGATAGCCATTTAAGGTAAAATATGATTAGACGTTCAAGCTGTTTTACAACACCAGATAAGGATGAAAACCAAGATTCGACATGCCATGGCATGTCGTTACATTAATCGGGCGCAATACATTATGCCCCTACAATTTTATATTCTTTGGTAGGGGCCTGATTTATCATGCCCGTGGATTTTCAGGATCGACGAGATTGTATAAGTAAAATTTTTGATATAAATAGTAACAATTAAAAGGAGGGAAAATCACCTTGAAATTGAATCAAATGGAAGTATTGTCTCAAGAAGAAATCCACCTCATCCATGAAGCAACTCTAGAAATACTCGAGCAAGAAGGTGTGGTGGTTCTAAGTGATTTTATTCGAAATTTCCTGGCCGAGAAAGGCTTACCAGTCGATCATAACTCTGGAGTAGTCCGGATACCCTCATCAGTAGCAACCGCCTGCTTGCAACAAGTCCCTTCTTCTTTTGCACTCTATTCGGTGGATGACCAACCTTGGAAAAGAATTGGGCAAGGAGACCCTCTTTTTGCCTGTGGACATAACGCAGTTTTTTTACTTGATCAACAAACTGGCAACCGAAGAGATTCTTTGGTTGAGGATGTTGAGAAATTTGTCTGCATAGCTGACCAACTAGATGAAATTGATCTAATTGGCATTCCGGTTATGCCGCAGGATACCCCGGCTGAATCTACTCTTCTTTATGCCGTCAAGGCTGCCCTCAACAATTCAACCAAACCTCTCTTTTATTCCTCAGAAAGTGCCACTATCAACCAAGCCATAATACAAATGGCCAAAACAATTAATCGAGAGGTCTCGAACCATCCCTTCTTGATTAGCCAGCTTTCCCCAACCAGCCCGCTTTTTTGGGAAAAAGGGACGATTGAGGCTTTGTATGAGGTATGTTCGAACGGCATCCCTCTTGCCATTCTTCCCGAGCCAATTGCTGGAGCTTCCGCCCCCTATACCCTTGCTGGTCTTTTAACCATGCATAATGCTGAGTGTCTCTCGGGTATTGTCTTTTCTCAACTGATTCGAGAAAAAACCCCAGTCATGTATGCCAGTTCCTGGACTGCATACGATATGCGCTCCAATATGGCAGTAATCGGGACTCCTGAAACTCATATTTTAAGAATAGCCGGTGCACAAATGGCTGCTTTTTACCGCATTCCTTCTCATACTACAGCTCCCAATTCTGATTCCCATTTTCACGATGAGCAAAACTCCTGGGAGAGAACCCTCAGCGCTTTTGTTTCAGCATTGGCCGGTAACCATTTAATCGTCAATGCCGGAATGTTCGCCACTGGTCTCACCATAAGCCTTGAACAGCTCATCCTTGATGCAGAAATCATAGGGCAGATCAAACGAATTTTAAGAGGCATGGAAGTGAACCGTGAGATGATATTTCTCGATGAAATCCGCCGAGTTGGTCAGCGAGGAAATTACCTGACTGAAGATTCTACTCTCACCCATTTGAGAAGCGGCCAATTTTGGAAAAGCTCGGTTTCTATCTTGGATCATTATCAAAATTGTCTGAATTCTGGAATGACCGATGTTGTTTTATCCGCTCATCAAAAGATCGATACTTATTTAGCCCGTATTTCAAAAAAATCACTATCCCAAAATATTCTTCACAAAATGGACCAAATTATCAATTCTTTTGAAGAAAGGAGGGATAAAGAGTAAATATTGAAAAGGGTATTGATTATAAAAAACCTTTTAGAAAGGAGAATTGCCATGAATAAAAGTCGATGGTTTTTAGCCCTGGTTATGTTAATACTCAGTTTCACTCTTGCCGTTCCAGCTTTAGCGAAATCCACGGTGAGCTTTCATAGCTGGATGGCAGCCGAGGTTACCTCAGGAGGAATCAGTGTCTTACAGGAGGCGGAGAAAAAATTTGAAGAGATGAATCCCGATATTGACATTCAGACCATTCCACTTCCTTACGAAGAAACTCCCGATCAATTAGCGATTATGATAGCTGCCGGGAATCCACCGGATATTACCACCGTCGATGTCATCTGGCTGGAACAATTGGCAGCCATGGGTGGTTTGGAACCCTTAAGTGCATATTTTTCCGAAGACCTTTTAAAAGATCTTTTCCCTAGTTCGGTCGATTTGGGAAAGGCTCAGGGAGATCAATATGCTTTAGTTTGGAATGATAATCCCAATCTCCTCTGCTATAATCGGGTCCTTTTGGAAAAAGCTGGGTTCAATCCCGATCAACCACCTTCAACCATGGATGACTTCAATCAAGCCATTGCTGCCATATCCGGTTTGGGAGAAGACATTTTAGGGATAGAACTGAATATGTCCAAAGATTCATTCTCAGCTGATTATTTACATCCCTGGTTATGGAACTTTGGTGCTGAGGTATTTAATCCAGATGGCGAGATTATCCTCAACAATGCTGCTGGAGTCGAAGCCGTGGAATGGGTAAATAGCCTGGTAAAGAACAAATATATGGATCCCGGTCTTGGCATCAGGGAAATTCGAGTTATTTTTGCCCAAGAAAAGCTCGGCTTTATGCTGGAAGGGCCTTGGATTCGAGGGATTTTGCGTGGTCTAAACCCCCGTCAGGAAGAATTCGATAAAGACTGGGCACTGGCTCCTATTCCTAAGGGATCCGCCATTCCTAACGATGTTCCCTATGGATATTCAAATCCAAGTTCTCACATGTTAGTCCTATCCAAAGATAGCAAAAATAAAGAAGCAGCCTGGAAATACATGGAATTTCTCATCAGCGACCCTGAAATCACTAAAACCTACTACCAAGATACTGGTCTCATGCCTACCCGGATTTCACTCCTCAACGATCCGATATACAAGGACGATCCTTTCGTCCGGCAGGTACTGAATCAGACTGAGTACATGAAAAAGCCACTCGGTTGGGGACCTCGTTGGGGTCGGGTTGGAGAAATCGTCATGGCAGCCGTTCAAGAAGTGGTTTTGATGGGTCGGGATGTACAAAGCGCCTTGGATGAAGCTGTTCGTCAGATCGATATTGAGCTTTCAATGTAAATAATCAGGGAGAAGAACAGAAATGTCAATTGGGAAAAAACGAAGCGATAAAAGGCTCTATTTCCTCTTAATACTTCCGTCGGCAACCATTTTGATCTTAACCATTGGCTATCCTCTGATTAATGGGATTATTCTGGGTTTCCATTATTATCGGCTCACCGATCCAGCACGGGGGGTGGTTTTCAATGGTCTACAGAATTTTCGGATGCTGTTGTTTGGAAATCGAATATTCTGGATATCTCTTTATCGAACCTTTCTCTATTGTCTTGGTTCTACTGGGGTTTCCTTTTTATTCGGTTTCCTTATTGCTCTCCTGCTCTATGGTCCGATTCGAAATCGGAGTCTCTTTCGCAGCCTGTTTCTTCTCCCTTGGGTCATTCCCTCAACTGTTGTAGCTTTGCTATGGCTTTGGATTTTCAATCCTCAGTATGGTATTTTAAACTTCCTCCTTAAAGATCTGGGATTAATCAGACAATTCCAATCGTGGCTGGTTAATCCCAGCTTAGCGTTACCTTCGGTAATTCTGGCCACGAGTTGGAAATATTTTCCCTTCTTTATGCTGATGCTTTTAGCCGGCCTTGAAACTATTCCCAAGGAACTCTTTGAAGCATCTACCATTGATGGGGCGACTTTTTTTCAGCGACTTCGATATATAATTCTGCCAAGTCTCAAGGAAATAATCATCATCGTAACCATCCTGGAAATCATTTGGGAATTCCAAAACTTTACTATCATCTGGATTCTTACCAAGGGAGGCCCAGTGTATCAGACAACGACCATGGGGATTCAGATCTACCGAACTGCTTTTCGGAATTATGATATGGGGATGGGAGCAGCTATGGGTTCTTTATCTCTAGTAGCTATGTTGATTTTCAGTTTATCCTATATTAAAACCTTAAAATTCGGGGAAGGTGATTGATATGTCACGTTACCGAAACATCCGCCTCCTGTCGAGTACCGCTCAGTATCTAATCATCGTCATTTTACTCGTAGCCGTATTGTTTCCAATAGCCTGGATGGTATCGACTTCTTTCAAAAACCATCACGATCTTTTTGAAACACCACCCCGCTGGATTCCTCGCAACCCAACCGCTGCTGCCTACCAACGCATTTTTATTTCTCGAGCTGGAGCTGGAGGGGTAAATTTCCTAACTTATTTTAAAAACAGCCTCATAGTTTGCGGTGCTACTGTAATATTCTGTATCCTATTAGCAATTTTTTCCGGATATGCACTTTCTCGTTTCCATCGGCGAGGAAGGAAAAGTATTTTTACCAGTATCCTTATCACTCAGATGTTTCCTCTCCCAATGTTTTTAATTACCTTTTATATCATGTTTATGCGATTGAAACTTTTAAATTCTTATACTGGTTTGATAATTGCCTACACCAGCTTCTCATTACCTTTTTGCATCTGGATGATAAAAGGATTCTTTGATAAAATTCCCTTAGAACTCGAAGAAGCTGCCTTGATCGATGGCTGTAGTCGGATGAGTGCTCTTTGGCGAGTGGTCATTCCTTTAGTATCTCCTGGAGTTGTTGCCATTGGCATTTTTGCATTTCTCTCTGCCTGGGATGAGTTTATGTTTTCCCTCACCCTCATGTCTCAAGATGCTATGCGGACTCTTCCTCCCGGAATAGTTCTCTCTTTTGTAGGCGAATTTGACGTTCGCTGGGAGGATATGATGGCTGCCAGTGTCGTTGCCACCCTTCCGGTTTTAATAGTTTTTTTAATTCTTCAAAAATACCTGGTTGAAGGATTAACCGCCGGTGCCGTTAAGGGATAGTTTTTATTTATTATAAAGTTTTTTCTTATTTTTTAGGATTGAACGGTGAAAAAAAGTAAGAACAAAAGGAAGGGTGCTCCATTCCGGAATTATAAAGGCAAGAACTAAACCTATCAGTGACGTGATAATGAAAAAAAGATGATGTGATTTTTTTTCAAAAATGATTTCTTCGTTTATATCAGAAACAATTAATTCTTTATTAGAAATAGCGTTAACCCAGTTTAGATAAAGAAATATTTTGATCACCAGCAAGTTGGATATAAAAAAAGCAGCTGCAATTGATTGGCTCGAGTAGTCTCCCATAAGTGATGTAGAAAATGGAAACAAAGCAACAAATAAGAGATTTAATATATTAATCCAAAGTGCCTTACGATTGATTTTCTTTATGTAATAAAACTGTTGATGGTGTTCAACCCAAAAAAGTGATAATAGAATAAAACTTAAAACATAATGAAAAAAGTCTGGCCATAAACTGAAGAGGTATTTCCCGAGAAGTTCGGGATCTATTTTATGGGGCGTACTGGGGAGATCTATATTAATAACCAATAGTGTCATTGCAAAGGCAAATATTCCATCGGTGAGTGATTGAATACGTTCGATAGATAATTCAAATTTATCTTGACTCATTTTAAATTCTCTTCCTTAGAAGGGTTGGTTTCTATTTAGATTAACTTAAAACATCTTTTCTTTTGAAAAAATAGCATTGAGTTAAAAACAACATCATCTTGAGCAGTGACTTCCCCCTTGAGAATCTCATCTTTTAAAAGTTGTGGAATTGGAATAGATAAGATTCTCACGTCGAAAAATACGTTCCTAAGAATGACAGGCCAATAAAACCGTATTTTCATTTTCACCTGGTACCAACATGTGGTACCAAGGCCTCTCCTGATAATTACAAAACCCGAATCAATTTTTTAATTTTAAAAAAGGTAAAAACCATTAATAAATTCTTTATTAATTTCACAAAACTGCTCACGACCCTTCAGTTGTGATTCAGAATGAGCAGTTTTGTGCCAATAAATTCCTTTTATTATCATTGTTACCTTGAAGAATTATTCATTTGTTTCGGGTACAGAAACAGAAACCGGGGGATCTATAAATCCAAAATTTATAAGTTCGCATTCAGTATTAGGAGCGATTTCTACAGTAACTGTAAAGGTCTTTTTGGTAACACCATCCTGGGCAGTGACTAAGTACTCAACTGGATTGGTAAAATCGTTTGGAGTTATTCCACTCACTTGAACTACGTTTCCCACTGTTACGGTGGCTTCTTCCGAGGTGGCAAAAGACGTAACTAAGTTGGAAATATTGGTTCCATAAGGAACAGTAAGAGTGATGTTGTTATCAGCAATCATCCCAATCATCTCAGAATCGAAAGAGGAAAATTTCATTTCGGTGATTTCACACTCGGTATTAGGAGCAATCACTACCGAAATAGTATAGGTTTTTTTGGTAACACCATCCTGGGCGGTGATCACATATTCCACCGGTCGAGAGAAATCATTGGGAGTCACTCCACTTTCCTGAACTACATTTCCAACTGTTACAGCTGCTCCTTCTGAAGTGGTAAAGGTAGCAACTAAGTTGGAAACATCGGTGCCATAGGGAACGGTAAGAGTGATGTTGGTATCCGCGGTAGCACTGTCCTCGCTAAAGTCCAATGCATAAGCTGTGGATCGATTGTTAAACCGGAGTTTTAAGGAGGAAAATCCGCTTTTTTTATCAGCAACCAATGCGTATTGAGCTTTAACGGTTTTTTCCCGAAGTGATTGTCCATCAATTCCAGTTTGAGCAAGAACTAATAACATATAATTTTGGACGGCTGGATTTTTTGTCGGATTTTTGTTGCTCAACAAAGCAACATCGATGGAATGGACTAAATCGGAAAAGTATTGATTCTTTGAATAGAGCTCCAAATCAACATCCTCTGGAGTCTGTTCTCTCTTATTGAGCTCTTGATACAATAAAGCAATGGCAGTTGATTCAGCGTCAATAAGCCGGATACTTTTACTTTCCCCCAACCTCATAACCGGTGTCACCTTCGAAATTCGCAGATTTTCTTTTTCAGCTTGGACAACATAAGGACCCCCTGGGGGTACCTGAAGAGAATATAAACCCTCTTGGTCGGAATTTGATTGAGTAATGGTTAAACCAGATGTCGGATCAATAATGTGAACAATCGCACCAGCAACCTTTTGCTCAGATATCGTCTTATCCTGTTTGTTTACAACCTGTCTTATAATTTGCCCTTTAATGGTAGTTTTGTTTGGAGCAAAAATCGGTTTTTGAAAGCATCCTCCTTCGACAATAATTGCCAGAATAAGAATAATTATTGGTATCAAAATCTTAAAATACCGCAATTTATATCCCTCCTTTTTTAAATGACAAACTTGATAATAGTAATTAAACCAGTATGATTTTATTAATACGCATGGTGAGTAAATTTGCGTACAATTATGATATTCCGTTATTCGAACCTTTTTAATTCGCTTTCTTTCCAACGAGTGGTTCAAAGTTATCGAATATCCTGAGTTTTGAATAAAAACAACAATTTTCCCAAATGATAATTTTCTAAATGATGTAGTGATATAATCGTCCATTTCATGAAATGTATTAATTCAAAGGAATTCTATTCTGTAAATACCAGAACGATTTTTTATAGGTAACTCATTTTGAGCAACTAACCAGGATCTCATTCTGTGCTTTTACCCTCATCCTCACCTTCTCCCATCAAGGGAAAAGGAACATTGACTCGTCATTCAGACTGTGTCACAATTATTCTGTAAATTATTTACTCCCATTTATACTAATATTTTATAGCAATATTGGGAATAGATAGCTAAAAAATGAAGAAAAATATACTGTGTCCTCCAATTTCAATCTATTCTTGGTGAAAGAAAGGAATTGTGACACAGCCTGATTGCCAGGAACAGAGTGACGTGGCAATCTCATGAGCTCAATCTTTTTTTTGTTTTTCACCCTTTGGACAAAGGGAGATTAAGAGGGATTCGATTGGTTTCCAAAAATTCAAATCCCCTTACCCCCTTTTCTAAAGGAAGAGATTCATTTCTGAATGAGTAATTTTCATCCTCAGCTGGTGCCACCAAAGTAGTATATAAGTCTATACTGAAAAACCACGGGCATGGTAAATCAAGCCCCTACAAAAGAATATAAAATTGTAGGGGCACAATGTATTGTACCCATTCTTTAATTAATGTAGCGGCATGCCATGGCAAGTCAAATCTTTGGTTTTTCATCCTCACCTGGAGCCACACTGTAACCTGAGAGTCTACCCACCTTTTTTTAATAATCAATATTTATATAACCCATGGTCAGTAAATCTATTGAAGAAAAGTTTTAGTTTCAATTAGGGAATAGTTTTAAGAAGAATTTGAGGAATAATAAAATAAATCTTGGATTTAATTAATGGGAGAGGCTCAGGTTAGAACAAGCTCACCCCTAGCTCATTTTAACCTAAGCCCTCTCCTCCCCTGAGGGGGAAATTAGAATGAGGGTTAGAATGAAT